>CALFBG010000130.1 GCA_937951685.1 uncultured Saprospiraceae bacterium
AGTCCGAACGCTTGTAATTGGTGCAGAAGCGCTTTAGTCGGTTTTATTGCTGCGGTGAATAAGAGTTGAATTTTTACTTCTTTTGCTAAGGTTGAGATCTTTGGAAGATGATCTATGTCCGTATTTTTTTTTAAGATAATCTTATATTCCGTAGGCTTCTGAGTTGTAGTATCCTCTTCTCGTGCATGTAAGGTCTGTGCTAAATTTTCCTCAATTAATACAACAAACGAGAATTGAATATACTGTTTCTTACAAAATAATTGATATCGCGCCAATACTTGATTAAGGTTCTTGTAATCAGAAAGGTCTTTGGCTCGAACCATAAATTTGAGGTGACGAATTTGATACGTTGAAATAATTTCATGTAGGTGATTAAAGTATGTGTTTGAATATTTTTGCCATTGATGTTTTTGGCAAAACAATATCAAGTCATCATAGCAATTACTTCTTTGACTAAGCACATTTTTTTCGTTTAAATCTTCGGGTACTAAGATTTCAGTATCAATAAATTTGAGCATCAATTTGTTCGGAAATACCTCGTAAGCATTTTCTAGCATCATATCATAAAGTCCTTTTTTTAGGCTGAAAATTTTTCCGGTTCGTAAGGACAGAATCAGCCCTTGGCTAAACATTGTTGCTGTTGCCGCCTCGGGGAAAATAGCTTTGTGGTATTTTGATAATTGAAACATAAATTACTTTTTTAGGTAAAGTGAAGCCTTCTAAGTTACGCGCGTAAAATTTTTGCTATCTATGTCTTTTAGAAATTGTTGTGTTGCCTGCTTTTTTTCTTCTCCCGATGTTTTTTCTGTGATGTAGAGTAATTTTAGTCTTTCTCGAATATTGTATTTAAAAGGAGGACAAGCCTCTAGGCCTTCTTCCCAACTTTTGGGACATCTTCCACCACAAACGGGTAAGAGTCGGCAAGTGGAGCAAGGGAATTTGCCTTGCAAAACTTTATCGTTCCAGTCTTTTAGTGGAGGGGCTTTAAATTCGGCAAAAGCATTCTGTTTTAGATTTCCTAAAACATGTGGAGTATTTTCATAGAAGTCCGTATAAGAAACTTCTGTGCAATTAAATACATTACCAAAAGCATCAACCATTTCTGCATCATTGGCTACAGACATACAAACGATTTTTCTGCGCTGGGGGATAGAGATGCTCGTGTCTAATCCATGATTTATACTATCTATCATCCAGCCTAATTCTCGTTTAGCAAATCCTTCTTTTGTTAAAGATTTTTTTTGAGCATCATTCCCGGCCCAAGAATAGATGCCAACGGGATAAAAATAGCTAATTTTATCATCGAGGCCATTTTCTTTAAGCAGTTTAATTAAAGGCAAGACACCTTCTGGGTTTTTCTCATCAACATTGCAACGGACAGAAATATTACAGCCTAGATCCCTGAAGTTGTCAAGGTGTGTAATACTAACTAAGTTCTTTAGAATTAAGTCAAAGGAACCACCTCCTTTTTTCATGTAACGATGCTCATCATGGAACTCTTTCGTTCCATCTAAGGTGATTTCAATACCAGTAACATTTAGTTCCGTTGCGAGTTCTTTGAAAATATTAGGTTTCAAACTAAGTCCATTGGTTACGACTTTTCCTTTATATTTCAATCCTCTTTCCAAACAAAATGATTTTAATCTTTTTGAGATTAAGCGCATTTGCTTTAAACCCATAAGGGGTTCTGCTCCAAACCAACTAATTGCGAGTCCTTTAAATTTTTTAGAAGCAAGCTTATTTTCAATTCGGATGCAAATTTTATCAATTAAAGCATCACTCAAGTAATCTTTGGTATGACTTTGTCCACAATAATAGCAACCCAATTGACACATCGCACTGGGTTGAATGATTTCACTGAGCATGTTGGCACTTTCAATGGATGCTTTGTTTTCTTGGATAACTTTAGCTAACTCCAATTCGTTAGTGCGTTCTTCTACTAGTATTTTTTTCTCTATTAAATCTGCAATAATTGTAGCTGGAATTTCATCAATAAAATTGTTGACTAAGCATTCATAACAGTACTCAGAGATAATATTCGTTTTTCCTAAAAGTGTACTATAGCAAACACGGTCATTTTTTACATTAACAGGGTCAGAAAAAATAGTGTAATAAGATAATCTTAAATTCATAATTTAAATTTTAATTAATTCTTTTAATGCTATTAAACCGCGTTTAAAGAAAAGTTTGAAAATAATGAAGTAGAAAATTAGAGCAGGGCCTAGTTTTACCAATTCACTTTTTAGCCAAGGGAAGGATAATTCGTCGACGATAAATAAGGACTTGAAAAACTCAAGTAGGTGAACTGGAAAATATAGGACAGATTGAGGGTTGTAAAGCACAAATGCTCCTAAGAAAAAAATTAAGAAGCCAAAACACAACGCGCCATATCCCAAAAGAAAAAAATCTAGTCTTGACTTTAAAGTTAATTTTGCTTCAGGTTTATAAATGTAGCGGATGGTTTCACTTAATTTGCGGAAGGATTTTCGACGAAGATTGGGAACATTGATGAGGTCAGAAAGAATCCAGTATCCATCGTATCTAAAAAGTGGGTTTAGGTTGACCAGTATAATGAGTATAATTAAATAGATAGGAAGCAAATAGAAATAGTCTAGCGTCAATAAAAATAGAATACCGAGAATGGTACACATGATTATTTGCATGTAGAAACCGCCTAGGTTAATAATAGTTCTCTTAAGGACACTCAACTTCCAAGCATCACTTACATCCGCATACAACATCGGGGAGAGCATATAGAAGCCAAAACCAATTTCGCCATGTTCTGCTCCAAACTTTCTGCAAGCAGTAGCATGGCCTAACTCATGAAAAAATAAACTTAAAATTGAAATGACTTGTGTAACAACTAATGCTTTTATGGAAATGGAATCATAAATCGCTTCTTTATCAAAGTAAAAAAAGATGAGCAATAAAGAAAAGCCCAACATTAGTATTGAACTTGTAAAAAAAAGTTTTGGTTCGAAAAAAGGAGCAAAAATATGGCTTACTTTACGAATCGTAGCAGGTTTGAACAAGGTAAATCGAATACTCATGTAGTCGAAAGGATTAATCGGACTTACTTCGTGATCACTTATCGTTACGCCAATTTTTCCTAATTGATTATGAAACAACTCATACAGTTCTTCATGTGTTTTTTCAAGCCCATAATTATTCTCCAAGCTTGCACGGATCGTTTGTATATCTCTTTCTCCATCAACTTCTTCTAGCAAATCTTTGACAAGTTCACTCACCTTCATTCTACGATCATACTCGGTCTGATGAATCATATACTCATGCTTCCCAAACGGATATACCTTTAGGTGTTTAGATAGTTTTGGAACATATGTCAATATATCATTCATCCGCATATTTTTTGGTAACTCCACAGCGCGTTAATTGACGCACTAGTACTAAACATTCGCATAAAGTCATTTAGAATGATTCCTGTTCCTTGGTGGTGTTTCGTCCAAGAGGCTAGTCCATTTGATTTGAGAACATTGGGCGCAGGGATACGCATGATGTAAGAACTAGGAAAAGAACCGTCTTCATATTGATTGGAAATTAAATAGTGGTAACATTTATCCGCTACAGTTTTCCACCGTTGATAAATATCGTTGTCTAAACAAAATACACTAAGTGCTAAAGCGGTAAAGAAACTACTTTCTTCTTTCGCAGAATTATAGATGCAATCTGTTTCTACTAATAGCTTTGCTAATCCTGCAATGCCTTTTTTAAAATTTTTGGTTTGACTTTCTCCATTTTTGTGTAAAGCCCTCAAACTGAATGAGCTTGCATAAACTAAGGAATCCCACCAGTAACTTGACCACAAACCATTGTCTAATTGTTGGTTTAGCAGGTAACTCCTTAAGGCGTCAAACGCCTTTTGATTGGATTGCAGGTAGCTTTGAGGCGCATGACAAAATAGATAAAAGGCCAATGCACTTACGCATACATGGCTATTCACCCATCCTTCCACATCACTAACTCCCATGTTGATGCTTTTGTATAACTCTTCATCTTTAAGGTAGGTAGAAAAACCACCATCCTGATTTTGATAACTCAGCCAAGCTTCAAACTCTCTTTTAAGTTCAATATTATAATCTAGTAAGGCGATTAATGCAGAACTGGTAGAATCTGCATCTGAGATCCATTGACTATTGTATCCCCATAGATTTTTTTCGCCTTGACGAAGCTGGTTTAATTTTTGGGCAGTACCGGTGAATAACTCTTTTTTGTGATGTGTTTGTAAGTAGGAGGATAGGTTATAAAGCACAAAACTTGTTGTCCAAATATTACTCATACCTGCATTATTCCAGAAATCGACACATAAATTATCTTTTCCTACTCCTTGTAATATAAAATCTAGTGCCATCGATAATGATTCTTTAGGAGAGTTGCGCTTCTTTTTTTTGGAAAAATAACGTTGAGAAATTAATTTATTGTAGTAAGCATCAATATTTAACCGGAGTAATTGAATTTCCTTTTTTTTGAGTTTAATTAATGCTAACCAAAAGGGGAGTAGTTTTATAGATTCGTTTAATACCGTTATACTTTTGTCAAAATAAGCTTCTGCTTCGTCAATCAAATCTTCTACAATTTCATAAATATAAAGTCGCTTGTGAAGTTCTTCGTGTGACATATTTTCATAACTTTCTCCTCGTTTTTGCATTTCTTTTTTCAAGCGTACCAAACCAATGTTTAGCTGTTCATGTATGAGGTCACGTTCAAAATCAACAATGTCATCGAGGATTTGAAATCCAATAGAAAAATAGTTTTGAGATTGCAGCAACAGTTGATATTCTTTTTCATATTTCTCATTGGATAAGAAATGCCAAATGTCAATAGCTACTTTTGCAAAAGCAGATTTATTTTCAGAGAGCCGCTCATACTGTTCCCACGTTAACTCAATAGCTTTAGTTTTATATGCTTGTTCTATTTTTACGCTACTAAATAATTCATAACGCCTCTGATTGAAAAATGACCAAAAAGTAGAATCCATTGGAAACATACTAGAAAGTATTTTTATACTTTCTTCGTGAAATAACTGTGAGATAAAGAAATTCCATGATTTTTCTTTCAAACTTTCTTTTTCGTGCTCATCATCATATACTGCATCGCTAATACAAATATGTTTATACATTAAAAAACCAGCAATGCATACTTTGTCGACTTGTTGCGCTTGTTGTTCTTCACGGAAAAAAAAATTGTAAAAGAAATAAGGATATACTAAATAATAATCATCGGGCTTCTCTTCTAAAAAAAAATGAAGCACTTCTTCTTTGATACTTTCATTGTAAGGTAATGTAAGTATAAAGTTGTTTAATTTTTTTTTCTTTTCTATCGTATACTTTCCCAACATATGATATAAGACTTAAGAAAAGAAGTAGTCCATTTAAATTTTTTACCAGTGGAAACGGACTACTCCTTAACTTGGATGAATTTATAAGATACCAGAATCTTGTTCTAGTTCTATCTCGCAACTGTCGTTATTACAGCCTTCATTCTTCCATGCTGTTTCTAATCTTGGTTCGAGTTCTTCAATTTTAAATAAATCTAGCTTTTCAGCTTTGCTTAGTTTAGAAAATTTTTCTTTACTCATAATTTTAAAATTTTGGATTAAAAAAAATATTAAATGATTGATAAACTATAGTTTCGATATAGGGTATTTATAACCATAAACATAGCTTCGCTGCATCAAACTAAATGCTTGACCTCTATCTTCCTGAATGGTTAGCTATCACTAGTAGTATTAAAGTCACTAATGTAACTAATGATTATGTATGTAATTTTAAGGCGTGGTAGTGTTGAGGAAATTGATCTTAAAAAAGAGAACAGCCTATTTTAAAGGTAGGCTAAAAGTCAATTTTTTAAAACATGGTTTTTCTTGGTTTTTTTTGAAATAATATGGTTGATTAAATAAATATACAATTTATTTTAACAAAAATAACAAAGTAAAATTATATTGATGTTTGATATTTGATGTATTCGGCATGTATTATCTTTGTTTTTTACTTGAAAACAGGTTTTGATGATTGCGAATAAAAAAAGTAAAATTTACTAAATTTAGCTAGTGTAGGAAGCGATTTGTGCTAAGCTTAGCGTTTTTTGTTATTATGATTGTAGTGAAATAGCTTTGCTGAAAGTTTATATTTTAGTTGGAAGAAATAGTTTCTAATTTAGGTCGTTGAACCTTTTGGTAAAGTCAAATAATAGGCTTGTAGAGGAGGTTGGATTAAATAACCAAACAAACATGGAGTGCGAAAAAAAGTAGTGACAATTAAGCTTATATCAATACTTAATTGCGCTTGTTAAGGAAAAGTGCTACTTCAAATTATTACTCTCACTACACTGCTGTGGAAGATAAAACAGGAAAAATGGTCGATGATGAATTTGTAGTTTATGAAGGAATAATGGTACAGGTGGTTCCTGTTTTGTTTAGAAACCCTCAAGCGAAGCTATTTTTTTAACGCAGTAACTCCCTAATAGTATGATTCGAATTTCTCACAGAGCATGCAATGCTTGCGAAGCAAAACATTTATTTCTAATTGCTTACAGAAACTACATTTAGTCTACATTGAAAAAGACGGTAAGCTGTTAGTTTGTCATAAAATTTGATCAAGGATTGTTTTTTTAGTAAAATAGATGTCTATTCATTGCGGAGGTTTAAAGCGCTGTTTTATGTAAAATAAAAAGACTTTTAGCAAACTTTTACCATCGTACTCCTAGCTTTTGTCAGCGCGAAACGCTTACCGAATAGGTGCCTTGGAGATTAGTACTTCCTCTAACTTTAGCACAAAATACTTTTTTGCTATTGAGAGGATTTGAGGTGCTAAGTGAAACCCTTTGGTCCGAAGAAAGAGGAATAAAAGATTTTTTATATTCGAAATAACTTGATGGGCTATTTTATCTTCGTATTTTTAGCCTAGAAACTTAAAGAATATAAAAGATGAAACCAATACCTCACAAACTGAAAACTACGGCTTTAAGCATATACTGCTTTTTCATTGTCCTAACGGTCACTGCCCAAAATGTAGTAATCGTACCGAATCAACCTAGTAATCGTTATTTCAATCACGCGATTTTCGAACATAGTAGCGAAGCAATTATTCAGTACCTTAATACTATTTTTGGCGGACGCAACTTTTACACTTTCGATGGAACGACGATTGCTTCGATGGAATTGCCTACCAATAAATCACATTATTTGGCGAGTCTAGGAGATTATGCCTTTTTTTGTAGCTTCGAGAATAATGAAATTCTATATCGTTATGCTTATACGGATCGGAGTATTACAACGATAGATTTGCCAGCAGGATACAGCTTTTTTCAACATATTGCTACTTACGAAGATAAGCTGTATTTTTTCCTCACGGATGCTATCAGTGGTAAACACGTAGTACATTATTACGATAATGAGATGGTTGTTGCCGTTCCTAACCCAGGAGATTTATCGCCAACTAGATTTTTGAGGCAGTTAACAACTAAACTTTGTTTTCTTTTTGACAACGAGAGCGGGGAGTCTTTTGTTTATGCTTATGATGGTACGGGGTATGAATTTGTCCCAACACCCTCGGGTAAAAAGTTTGCTAATATTCCTTCACAACCAGAGGAGAACGGTAGTCTCTTTATCGCTTATGCTAATCTCATCGGTAAACAAACACTCTATATTTATGATGGAACGAACTTACAAGCAATCGGAACGCCAGCTAATACTAATTTTGCAAAAGTTATTGGAAGGGGAGCGCAGACGGATTATTTAAGTTATAAAAATAGTGTAACGGGCGTTCCTAGTGTCTATACTTATAGTGAAAATGTATTAACTAAACTGGAAGACCAAACGGGCTACAGTGTTTTTTCTTGGCTGGGCGAATTTTCAGGACAAGCTTATTTCGTTTATCGAAAACTAGTCAATGGGAATCGGGAGGTATTTCGTTATGACGGCACACAACTACAGGGCATCACGCAACCTGATGACCTTACGGTAGCGGGGGCGATGGGCGTTTTGGGCGACAAGGTTTACGTTTTATATAATTCTACTAATGGTGGAGATAATCAAGTAGGAGCTCTTCAGCAGGGAATGAATGAAATCGCGATTATCAATGCCATTCCGACGGATCGAGTTCCAACGCTTAACTGGTTTCACTGGGACAATAGATTGTATTGGGGATTGAATAATGTGAACAACGATTCTGAAGATATTTTGTACGCTTTTGATGGGAATAATTTTAAGGAGTTGGAAAATCCCACGGGTGTTCGTTATGAGCAGTTTGCCTTCGCCTATCAAGAGGAGCCTTATCTCCTTTATCTTACGGAAAGTAATGAGCGCGTATTGTATAAATTGAAAGATGATCTTACAATTGTAACAGCGCAGCAGAAGGGAGAAGCTAAGATACAACTTCAGGCATTTCCTAACCCAATGACCGCTGATGTTCAAGTGCAACTTAAAAGCCAAGCAAAGATCAAATCCGTTTCCTTCGTTTTATCCTCTTCGCTCGGACAAGTTATCCAAACGCAGCGGGCGGAGTCCGTTGGGCAAATCTACGAAGTTTATTTTTCTACGGCACAACTCCCTAAAGGAATGTACTTCATTACTGCAAATACTGATTTGGGAACTTTTACAAAGCGCCTGCTCAAGGAATAGTTTTAGCGAAGCATAACTCCCATCGTTCCCATTATTTTAAGTACTAGTCTTCAATTGGAATTTGATTGTCATTCGTATTACTGTCGATAAATTTATGATCTGGATCAATGCCTACGGCGGTAGGTTTTTCGGCAACGATAAGCCGGATCCGATTATGGATTTGTTCAAAGCGGTGTTTCTGAAAGTACAGCACAGTAGCTTTTCCTTTGTTACTTTCTTTGGGAGCGCCATAAACAGCTACCTCAAGATAATCATTTAAAACTAGGGAACGAAGGGTATCTTGTGTGCTATTTGAATAGCTTAAACCTGCTGTTTCATCGTCGCTGAAACTAGGATTTCCTTTTCCGTCACTTCGGTATTTACGGACGTTCAGGACGATATCAACTTGATAGGTTCCATTTGCTAAAGCGGTACTTGTTGCTTTGAGTACTTGGTTGTCATACAAGGTAATGGTCTCAAATAAATCTTTTAAAAGATACTGAAAACTATCCGGCACGATTGGTCGAATTTGATCGATCAACTGTAAAGAGGTGCCAAAGTTATTTGCTTGTTGTTTCAGCGTTTCGCTAAAACTGCGCAAGGCAGCATTGAGTTGGTCTTCTCCCAGATACTCACTTAATGCGTAAAAAACTAAGGCACCTTTGCGATAATTAATATAATCTTGCGAAAATTTTCCTAAACTTAAAGGCATTTCTTCCTGCGATTCATTGGCTCGTCCTTGTAAGTAGGCATCCATATCAAATTTGAGGAATTGCCGCATTTGTGATTTTCCGTGAGTCTTTTCGAGGGTCTTGAGGGCAACGTATTCCGCCAAACTTTCCGTGAGCATTTTAGCGCCTAAGGCATTCGCTGGATTTATTTGTTTGCCCCACCAATAATGTGCAATTTCGTGTGCTGATACGTAAAAGGGGAAATCAATTTGATCTTTCTTCGTGGTGTCAATGTCGCCGATAAAGTAAAGCTCCGAATAGGGCATATTGTCTGCAATTACAGTTGCGTAAGTGCCTAGCGTTTTTGGATATTCCACGACGCGCAATCGTTGCATTTGAAAGGGACTGAATGCGCTGGTGCAATAAGCCAAAGAAGCTTTAATGCCACGCAAGATATTTTCTACGTTGTAAGAATGTGTCGGATGATAATAAACTTCTAAAGGAATCTCTCGCCATTGATCTCGCTTGATTTGATAGTTGCCAGTATGAAAAGAATAAGCATGTGGAATTTTTTGATCGGTACGGTAATGAAAGTAACGCTGCGTTTTTTCGGTCCAAGTTCGATGCAATCGTCCAGGTGCAATGGCAGTTTGATCTGCTTCGGTGCTGACAATGGCTTCAAAGTTTACGAGGTCGGCATCGTCACCGTAGACTTGCTTCCAAGTTGTGCTGTCGGCAGGGTGTGCGAAGGTATTTTGCTTTTCGGGTAAACCGTAAGTGGCTCTTTTTTGCTTGTCTTTTAACTCAATATCGCGATAGCCGAAGCGCGGAAATATTCTTCCATTGAGAAAGCTACCATTTTGTTGGACGTTAGAATTTGTACGGAGTAAGGTATTGGCTTGATTTGTAAGGGTGAAATACATTTCCATCTGTGCTCCCGGAGCGAGTGCTTCCGATAGTAAGACGACGTCAAAACGGATTGCATCATCTTGACTTAGGTAAGTACTGGGACGATCAAAATGATAGCTTAAGTTTTCGTTGTAACTATAATGGATCAACAAA
>CALFBG010000131.1 GCA_937951685.1 uncultured Saprospiraceae bacterium
TTGGTAAACCTACTTACAAGCTTTGCGCAATTCGATTTCAGTGCTACAAGCTCCAGCATTGCCATGCACAAAAACACCGCCTTTGGGTTTACTTTTCAAATAACTACAAATATGCTGAGTCGCACAACTGGAAAGTGCCGGATTATTTTTAATCGTCAAGAGCTTTATCCCACGGTAGTCTATTTGATCTAAACCAGATAGACTGGTTAAGCTGGTATTATTTTCAATGGCCAATATTCCGTCAATACGCTTGAGTTGATGAAGTGCGTTCAAGTTTTTTAGGGCCGAATTATTTTTTATTTCCAAATGGTTTCCAATCGCGGTGAGGTTGTCCAGTCCGGTTAAATCAACTAAACTAGCATTATCGTTAATAGCCACTCGATGTTCCAGCTGAGTAAGCTTTTCCAATCCGGCTAAATTGACAAGCGTTGCATTTTTATTGATGGACAAAATATGACCGACCTGAGCCAAACTGCTCAGTGCTTTTAACGCTTGCAATTTTGGGTTTTGGGAAATTTCTAAATCTCTTCCGATGTAACGGAGCTGGTTTAGTCCATTCAGATTAGTCAAGGCAGCAAGTTCCGCCAGCAGAAAGTCGCTCTTAATGCTCGTTAAATTGTCCAAACCTGCTAGACTCGTTACTGCTGGATTATTGCGAATCGTAACGTTGTTAGCTTTAGTCACTTTATCCAGTCCTTTTAAGCTGATCAACACAGGATTATTGCGAATCAAAATGTCGGTTACTGCTGCCACATTTTTCAGTCCAGCGATGCTCCTTAACGCAGGGTTTTCAATAATTCTTAAACCACCTTCAAGGCGGGTTAGCTGCCCTAGTCCATCCAAGTTTTCCAATCGCGCATTGCCTATAATTTTCAAATCTTTGAGTTGGGTGATTTTATTCAGGGCATCTACCGTAATCAGCTTAGGGTTGCTTGCGATTTCTAGTTTCCCCGTAAAGTGCGCAAGATTTTCCAAGGCGTCTAAACTGGACAATTGGGCATTGTCATTGATCGTTAAATCTCCGCTAAGGGTAGTGAGATTACTCAGTGCCTGTATGTCTGTTAAAGCAGGATTTTTTTCTATTGACAAGTTGCCATTAATTTGCGTAAGCGCGATTAAGCCATTTAAGTCCGCCAAGTTATTGTTCCCCTTAACCAACAAATCACTTTTAAGCGTTTTTATCGCTAAATCGTTCAGACTTTTTAAGGACTGATTTTCCCGAATCAATAGGTACCCTTCGACCTTTGTTATCGTATGCAATCCAGTTAGGTCTGTCAGTAGCGCATTGTCCCAAACTGTCAAACTACCTCCAATCTGAGTAAGCTGATCTAAGCCCGTTAAAGTAGTCAGCGCATCGTTATTATAGATAGACAAAAGGCCTTTATTCTTTTTTATTTGTTGTAGTGCCGTTATATCTTTTAGCGCTTTGTTAACTCGAATTTGTATCCCACCGACTTCCGTTAACCGCTCCAATCCTGTCAGGCTAGTGAGTGCCGTATTGTTGCTCAACCACAATTTTCCTCCAATCCGGTTAAGCTGGTTCAATCCTTTCAGGTTGATCAGTGTATCGTTGGATAAGATTCGTAAATCGCCTTCCACGGCAGTAAGCTGGCTAAGTTTTTCCAATGAGTTAATTGATTTGGAAGACTTCCAAGTATCCCCGATGATCAAGTCTCCAAGTATTGTTGTACAAGCTGGATGGTTGACCACAAAATCATCAATCTCTTTTTGGGTATGAAAAGTAATGCCATCTGGTAAACAAGTAGCCTGCGCAGCTAGATTGAAAACAAAAAGCAGAAGTAAGCTTGTCAATTGAAGATATTTTATCATAATCGTTGTTGTAGTTTTTCAATGCAGGAGGAGTTCGACTAGCTAATGTTGCTCGTCTTCCTCTACCCTATTCTAGTCGTTTTTTTTCGTAATGGGTTGAACAATTTTATGATAACCTAAAATTAGTATCGTTACGATTACCCAATAGTATATTGAAAATACGATTGCAAAAGTTACAAAATACGCTGCCCAAATTCCAAGATATTGCATCCAATTCGTCTTCCAATACTTTTCTATAAATATCCAATCATCAATGATTACTCCAACCCAATAAAGGAGCGTGAATAAAATAAATACTTGAAGTACTAAGACAAATTAAATCACTTATTAACTTGCATCATCTTTTGAACAATCTCTTCGTTACTCAAAGCCTCCCTAAGCCAAGGCTTAACATTGAAAACAACCAGAAGGGATTCGTAAGATAATAGATTCTCTTGAAAATTTACGGCTATTGGCAAGCATTATTTTGCAAAAAAAAATTAAGCACCACTAACTGATGCTTAATTTTTTTTAAGGCAGTAATCACTGAAAAGAAGCTATCGCATCAAATGTGATTTAGCCGCTAAGTTGTTTATCCAAAGCCACTTTTATTTCTGCTTAGGACTCATCTTTTGCGCACGCTTGAGGACTGCACTGTAATAAACGACCAATTGATCCAAGTTTTCCTTTGTTGGGTTGTCTAATGTCTTTTCCAAAAGTGGGAAGAGGGAAAAATCAAAGTTGTGTGCGGTAAGGATAGATTTATTTTCCTTAATCACTGCGGCCAATGGTTTACCTTGAAAATCCGCTTTTAATTGATTTCTGAGAGAAGTCGCTTTTGTTTGGTTGCTTTGCACCGTTGACACCCTAGCGTTTAGCTCAAAAAAACTAGGTTTGTAATCTTTGTTGGTCGCCGCAATTGCCGTTTGCATTTGATTGAGGAGCAATTGCATTTCTTCAATCACACCAACTAAGTCATTGGTGTTTAAACCTACCGCCGTATTGATGTAACTAAATAATTCCTCTCCATCATAGTCGGACCATGCCACTCCAACAATACGAGCGAAATCTCCAGTTCTCATCGCTTGGGGAGCAACGGCGATCGCCATTCCGTCGCCATTGCCAGAAGGCAAAATATAATCTCCTCGATTGACCTTACCCAAGACTTTTACCGGAACTTGCCCCATGAAGGCAATCCGTTCGTAAAGATATTCCTTACCTTCATCCGGCATCGCTCCACTAATCATTGGATTTTCAGAAATCACCATAAATTTTTCTGCTTCGATAAACGACTTCGATACTCGTCCTCCTCTCACACCTACGACATCGCCCAAGGTCATTAATTCTTGGTGATCTTGTTTTTCCAGAAATTCCGCATAGTCAGCACCACCAGATTCGAAAGCAACCCCAAGATTCAATTCGTTGTAAGTGATATAACCACCTAGCTGAATACCATCCACGGTCAGGTCAATAAAACTCCAAATCGCATCATCACAATCTCCCGCTATACAAAGCCCCGTGGCCGCCGCCGCATTGATCCCAAAACGAATAATTGCGGTCACAAAGTCTATCGTTAGGTTGTACGCTCCAAAAGCATAATCATTTACAAAGTACTCATTCGCGGCCACATCCGGTGCGGGTTCATCCTCTCCAATAGCTGCGTCAATAATATCATCAAGTCCTGGTATTTGTCCAATGGTTGCTTGCACAACGCTGGTGGCAATCCCCGTAAGACCATTATTCCCTTCTATTCTTCCCTTTGCTTCGCCCGTTCCTCCCCAGAAAGAAATATAATTATTCGCACGAGAAGGATTGTCTGGCTTTAGTTGAATCGCTATACCCTGTTGACTGCCTTGAACCCTGAGCGGATAGGCTACAAATTCCGATTGAGTCGTATTCGGCATTTCTGTATTGACAACGATTTGATTATTAAGATAAGACGGACCTTCTACGGTTAATTGTCCCGATAAATTAGTTGCGGCTTCGGCATTGACCGAAAATTCATTATTGATATTCGTTACGCCATCAATATCTACCGTTCCCGTAAGTGTAGTCGGACTATTGGAAGTAACGATTAAATTGTTGTTGAGCGTACTGACGCCATCGACCGTTAAGGTGCCACTCAAATTAGTCTCAGCGCCTTGGTTCACGCTCAGCTTATTATTGAAATCGCTGTTTCCATCGACGTTCAATTTATTTAGATTCGTATTTTGATGGACAATCAAATTTTCAAATTCTCCGTCCGAGAAATAAGCGGTTCCTTCTACGTACAAATCACCAGAGAGTGTAGTTGTACTTCCATTATTGACGTTTAGGGTGTTGTTAAGATTAGTTGCACCATCTACGTCGAGGGTAGCCGTTGCTACAATTTCGCGGTGCTTGACGTAAGGAATATACGTCAAGGCTTGTTCGCTAAACGTAACGAAGCCATTCCCATCTTGCAAATCAATCTCGACGATCAATCGTTTATCATCGCTCCAATAAATTTGATTGAATTGACTCGCCGTACCGCCAACTACTTCCCCTTGCCCAATCATCAAATTAATCATCCCAAAAGGATCGGTTTGGGTAATATGTGTTTCTTGGTATTCTGGAGTTCCCGTATTGTCAACGATGGTAAACTTCACATTTAAATCGGCATTCGGAAGATTGTTTGCTGGAATGTCCACTCCGGGGATTTCCTGTGGATTATTATCAATAATAACTGCTTGATAGGAAATGCCATCTATCTGTGCCGTTGCTGTAAAAGCAAAAACTAAGAAAAAAGTAAAGAGTGTAATTTTAAGATTCATGATACATTAGTTTTGGATATAGATTTTGAAGTTGTTTAATAATTCTAAAAGCAGTTGAGCAGCAGAGATTTTTGTTCAAATTGAAGCTCTTTT
>CALFBG010000132.1 GCA_937951685.1 uncultured Saprospiraceae bacterium
TTAAGTAGGTTTACCTAATAAATTCACTAATTTATGACGAGTAAATTTTGTTTCACGCTTCGTTAAAAAGCCTTGAAAACCACTAGGTTTCCTGCATTTTTCGCCTCGATTGAAGCAAAATTTTCTTCCGTCAAAATCACCAATCTATTTGGTAAACCTACTTAGCAAAATAACTAACTATTAGCTTACTTCAAAACGAAGTAAGGCAATCAGCATTGTTCGAATAAGCTATTTAAAATAATTTACAAAAAAGACTAGAAAAAATATGCACTTAATACTGAGTTAACATTAGAATAATACTTTTGTAGTGAAAATTAACGCAAAATCAAAAAATCAGACTGCTATTGAGATTTTTTAATATTGATCAGCAACTTCCGCAAAATCACTACTTGTTTCTTCTAAAAGGATTTTCCCTGCTGAACAAGCACCATTCCTCCTCAAATTTTCTTTTTTACTTAATCATTTTAATCATTTCCCCTTTCCCTACTCTTTTTGGTGATTGCGCCAAAACGACGATCAAGGATTTGAGCTTACTTTACTTTAACCCCATAAACTGCTTATTCAAAAAAAAGAATTACTCCCGATCACAAGCTTATTGGCTAACTTCTAGCGACAAACGAGCCGCGAGCAATAGCATAAAAACCGATCTGCTTCTTTTCTAATAAAATAGAAGCGCTTCAAAAAAGCAATTGAATTGAATTGCTAAACAAACAAACGAAAACTTTTTTAACACTAAAAACTTATCACAAGTGGAATTTGGATTTTGGAATATTATACAAATACTTGGTTCTCTGGCTTTTTTCATTTTTGGAATGAAAATAATGAGTGAGGGAATTCAAAAAGCTGCCGGATCGCAACTGAGAAATATATTAAGAGTTATGACGAAAAATCGTTATCTCGGTGTCTTTACTGGATTTCTCATCACGGCCATCATTCAGTCTTCTTCTGCCACCACGGTGATGACCGTGAGTTTTGTCAACGCAGGATTATTGACCCTTTTAGAGTCTGCGGGCGTTATGATGGGCGCTAATATTGGAACGACGATTACGGGCTGGCTCATCTCTATTCTTGGCTTTAAGGTCAAACTTTCCGTGTTTTCTATTCCCATTTTTGCCTTTGCGTTGCCAATGATTTTTATCAAAAGCGGTAAAATTCGTTTCTGGGGAGAATTTTTCATCGGTTTTGCAATTCTCTTCATGGGTTTGAGTGAATTAAAAGCAAGTGTACCGAATATTAAATCTAACCCCGAAGTACTTAACTTCTTGGCGGGATACGCCAATCTTGGTTTTTTATCTTCTCTTTTCTTTGTATTCGTAGGAACGGTGCTGACGATTATTGTGCAATCTTCCACCGCAGCAATGGCCTTGACCATGACCCTTTGCTACACCGGAATTATTCCTTTTGAGGTTGCCACGGCAATGATTTTAGGGGAAAATATTGGAACGACCATTACCGCTGAGTTAGCCTCCATTGTAGGAAACGTACACGCTAAACGTTCCGCTAGAATTCACTCCTTGTTTAATATCATCGGCGTTACTTGGGCTATTTTAGCGATGCCTTTCTTAGTTAAATTGGTAACTTGGATTTCGACGAGTCTACTCGGTTCTGCTTCGCCTTATGATGACCCAGAAGCGATTCCGATCGCACTTTCCATTTTCCATACCCTCTTCAATTTTGCCAACGTCGTCTTATTAATTGGTTTTGTTCCCATCCTAGTTAATTTAGCGACCAAAAGTGTTAAGTCCAGAGGAGAAGATGATGAAGATTATCGTTTGGAATACATTGGAGCGTCGATTAAAACACCAGAACTTTCGATTTTAGAAGTACAAAAGGAAGTCACAAAATTTGGAGAAGTTACTGCTCGTATGTCTGGTTTTACCCAACGACTCTTAAAGGCGACCGAAGCTAAAAAGCAACGTAAAATGCTCAAGAAGCTAGAGAAATATGAGGAAATTACGGATAAAATTGAAATTGAATTGACGGAGTATCTAACAAAATTATCCAAAGAAGAAGTTTCTGGTCGGATTTCCATTCGCATGAGAAGCATTCTCAATATTTGTAATGACTTAGAACGAATTGGTGATATTTACTACCAAATCTCCAAATCTATCGAACAAAAAATCGAGGAAAAAATTTGGTTTAATCAAGACCAACGCGATCGTTTGGATCAAATGAACACCCTCATAGACGAAGCTTTTGCAATCATGATTCAAAATATTTCTTCGCCGCATTATGATGATGTAGACATTGATCCAGCCAATACCATTGAGGAAAAAATCAATGCACATCGAGATTTGATGCGAAAAGAAAACGCCGAAAAAATTGGAGATGAAGATTACAATATCAGAAGTGCTATGGTTTACAATAACATTTTCTCTTCGCTAGAAAAAATTGGAGACCATATGATTAATGTTTCGGAGGCTGTAACTGGCAAGATTTAAAATCTATGTTTTATAAAATTGATTGTTTTGCGTTTACTAAAACTTTGGAAATTTTAGTAAACGCAAAACATATTGATTAAGCTAAAAGAAACCGTTTGAAAGCCTGACGATAATTTTTTCCAATCAAAACGGCTTGTCCATTCTTCATAAAAACCTGATTCCCCTCCACGTAGTCAATGTATTTTCGATGAAGGAGATAAGATTTATGCACCCGAAAAAATTGCGTAGCGGGTAGTTGGTCAACAAAACTGCTCAATGTACGTGCCGTCAAGTAGCATACTTCTCCCACCCAGATTTTAACGTAATTCCCATAGCTTTCTAAAAAATAAAGTTCTTCGACGGACAACTGAATTAACTTTTTATCGACCTTTACAAAAAGTTGGGTTATATTTTCTGAATGGGAAACTGGAGGGAAACTTGTTGCCGTTGGCTGCTTAAGTTGTTGTAAGGCAAAAGCTTTATTGACCGCTTTTAAAAAACGATCAAAACGAAAAGGCTTAAGCAAATAGTCACAAACGTCCAACTCAAAACTTTCCAAAGCATATTCTTCG
>CALFBG010000133.1 GCA_937951685.1 uncultured Saprospiraceae bacterium
GTGTACTCTTGGAGAATGGCACGGTCGTCGTCTAAACTTTGATCTTGTCGATAATAAGCAATACCTTTTTCATGAAGTTGTTCCTCGATATCGTAAATACTCGTCCGTTTTAATTTGCCCCTGTTCGGTCAATTCGATGCCCGCTTTTTCAAGTTGCAAGCCTTTACACTATTTCAATCTGCTTTTCTCTTACTAGACCCCAATATTTCAATGGTAATCTCTTCCAATTCTACTTTGTCCCCTGGTCGTAGTTTTTTTCTTTTCCGAGACTCCAATACACCATTGACCTGAACTAAGCCTTCTTCTACCATAAACTTTGCGTGTCCCCCACTCTGCGCAATTTGCTTAAGCTTGAGTAATTTAACCAATTCAATAAATTCGTCGGTAGACCGCAATTCGAAAGTATCCTGCTTCATATTAATTTTCTTTTATCTGTTGTAGTCAATACTAGTTTAACTTTGAATCCACAAAGCTAGTATAAATATTCCAACCCATATCATTCTCCGACTCGCTTATTTGCCTGTTGATACTATGCTCAAAATACCTTTTACGCAAAAATAGCTTTCCACGCAACAACATCCGATGCCACAACTAACGGAACAGTAAGGTTTAACTACCCAAAAATGCACCATTCCTCGGCACAATCTTTGCCTTTTTCAACTAAATCTAACACATAAAACTAATGCAGGAATCATACTCCCTAGATCGCCCGTCGCATAAAAATTATTCTTTATGCGTAATTAGCTTATTATTAATTATTTCCAATCTTTTTCAGCCAAATTATCAAGATAACGATAGTCTTCCTCTTTTTACTAAAAAAGAGTACATCACGACGAGTTCCTCCAGTACCGGTCCCGTTTCGCTGAGTTATGCTAGTTATTACGGACAATCTATCAACAATCTATTTCACGATGTCGTATTAGACGATGCTGGTAATATTTACGCAACGGGATCAACCATCAATCAAGGCTACGATATTGTTGTTGCCAAATTCGATCCCGCAGGTGCCTTAGTTTGGGAAAAATTTATCGGTGGTTCCGATGCAGAGAATTTTAATCCAAATGATGCCTATGATTACGGAAAAATCGCCATTGACCCCGTGGGGAACATCTACGTTACGGGAATTACAGCGAGTACCGATTTTCCTATGCTCAATGCTTTCCAAACTAACTTAGGCGGCGGAATTGACGCTTTTATTGTCAAATTAGACAATGATGGCAATCTTACAAATAGTTCCTTTCTAGGTGGGAATGGAGATGAAAATACCGGAGGAAGTGGCGGAATTGCCGTCGATGATGATGGGAATATTTACCTTGCGGGAAGTAGTACTAGTGATGGCTTCTTCGATACCAACAATGCTTACCAAAGTGACTTCAGTGGTGGTACGGAGAGCGATATTTTTATCACTCGCATTGCCCCAGACTTTTCTACCGTTACAGGAAGTTACTGGGGAGATGAAGCACTAGACCTAGTTAAAGATATACAACTCGCTAGTGATGGAACAGTTTGGTTAGTTGGTCAATCTACCGAAAGCCAACTTTCACTTACGGGATATCAACCGGCTGCACTCGAAGCACAAGATGGAATTGTCATCGCTTTTAATAATACCTTATCTCAAGTGACCAAAGGTACTTTTTTTGGTGGTAAATTTGACGAAACAATTAATGCCTTAGCCATTGATTCCGATGGGAATATTTTAATAACCGGAAGTACTTTTAGTACCAATGATTTTCCTACGCTTTCTGCTTTTCAAGCCAATTACACCGGAGGACAAGAAGCTTTTGCAGCAAAATTGAGTTCCAACGGCCAACTCATCTGGTCTACTTTTATTGGTGGTAATCAAAATGAATCGGGCACCGCAATCGCAGTGGATGCATCAGGCAACGTAGTTGTAGGCGGAATGACCTCTAGTACCGATTTTGCGGCGCATCGTACTGCGCAAGAAACTTATAATACCCTAAATTGCGAACACGACGCTTTTTTATTCAAATTCAATAGTGATGGTACCCAAGACTGGGCAACTTACTACGGAGGCTGGCGCGCCGAACAAGCTTACGGATTAGCCATCAATACTGCCAATCAAATTATTTGTGTCGGTCAGTCCGAAAGTACCGACTTACCAGTTACTGCCAACGCAGACCAACCTACCGCCTTTACCAGCGGTATTAATGCCTTTATCAGTATTTTTGAAGTCGCGTGTCCTGCTCAACCAATTATCATTCATTCTACCGAAAATGGTGTTTATTACGATAAATTTTGGTGCAATAATTACCAAAGTTCCTACACCCAATTTTTTAGCAATGATAGTTGTGCCTTGCAGTTAATCGCCCCGCCAGGCTATGCTTCTTATCGCTGGGAAAGAAATGGAACCCTCATCAATGGCGCCAATACACAGCGTTATACTGTCCCCAATCCGGGAAGTGAAAATAATGCGGCAAATGTAAGCTACCGCGCAATCGTAGAAGATGGAAATGATTGTTTGAGTCCATCCACTTCAACGGAAGGAAAAATTCAATGGAAAAGACCAATGTGTGGTTTTGGTAGTTTTGATGAAAATGAGCTGCCACACCTTTCAGCGATCAACGAAGGATATACAGATGTTGTATTTTGCCCCGGAGAAAGTATTAGCATTCCATTAAGTGCCGAAGGTTTTTGTGGCGCTACCTTTCAATGGCAAAAAGATCGTGTAGATATTCCTGGAGCTACCACAGCCAATTACAATGTCACCGAAGCGGGCTGCTACCGCATTGCCGTTACCAATTCATTTACTGGATGTACCGTATATTCTATTACCAAAAGGTTTACCCCTTTAGCTCAAGTAATTCTAAATGATTATTATGCCAACCAACCAGCATCTTGCGAAGTTCAGGATTCGATTACAGGTTGTAGCAGCGTATTCATCCGGGCGCGTATTCCAAGCTGTGATGCTTGTGATCGCTCACCCAATCAAGGTGTAAGCTATAGTTTTTTCCTAGACGGTGTGTTTCAAAGTAGCAATACTTACGGATACATCAATACAAGTCAAGAAGGGAATTATACCGTAGAAGTTACAAATGGCAGTTGTACCATCAGTTCCAATACCCTAACCGTTTCCATTCGACCGACGGAACCTCCTGTATGGCTCGCTCCTACGGTAACCCCAATTTGTATTCAAGACAGTGATAGTGTCACTTTTGTCATTAGTCATCCTGCCATTGGAGATAGTGCAACGGTTCGTTTCGACCTACCCTCACCGAGTCCGGACGTGATTACCTTAGACTCTTTTGCCACCATTGCAAAATCAGATTTAAGTGGTGGTTGTATGGACGTTTGGCTGACCACGAAAGAAGGTTGTTCTTCTCGTACCGCCGATATTAAATTACAAGATACAATTACGCCAATCATCCGCATTGATGGTCCTCCTTGTATTCCCGTTCGCTTAAGGACGGATAACATCAAAACTTGTGATATAGATTCCGTTTTTTGGTATTTGGAAGATTCGTTAATGCTTGCTCGTCCTTATGATAGTAATTACGATGCAGTAACCGCAGGAAACTATATTTTAAGAGTTAAAAATGCTTGCGGAGATTTTTATTCCGATACGGTATTTCTTAGTGGTAATCTGACCGCTCCCGTCGTCAGCCCCGCAGGTCCGATTTGTTTACCGGTCAACTTAAGTATTCCTACGCCAGATCCCCACATCGTAACGCATTGGTATCGAAGACCAACTTCACCGAACTGTAGTCTATCAGCCAATGATTTAGTTCAAAACCAAAATGAGCCGACGCTCATTGCAAATCTACCTGGATTTTATGTAGCCATTTTAGAAGATACTTTAACGGGATGCCGGAGTACTTGCTCTAATTTTGTAGAAGTGCAACGTTCCGTCGCAGGTGCAAATATTTCTCCCTCCAACGATATTTACTTTTGTGAAGGCACCGCAATTAGTGATGTTACTTTAAACGTCAATCCTGCTAGTCCTTCTTTTAGCTATCAATGGTATCGAAATAGTGCTCCTATTGCTGGTGCCACCAATAGCAGTTATACCACCAATACAGAAGGAGTATATCGGGTCTTTTTAGAGAATGCTTGTGATAATGCTTTTACGCCAGTAGTCAGTATTTTCGCCGTGGAGAATCCCATCATTGAAATTGACCAAGTTGATACCATCTACCTCTGCGGACCAGATACCATTCGATTAGATACCGATATCAATCAACCATTAATTTATCAATGGTACCTAGATGATATTTTGATCGTTGACGCCGTAGACAGCTTTTTACTAGCAACCACCGCAGGAAAATATCAAGTACAAGGGATTAACAATAATACACAGTGTGAGGATTTTAGTAAAGCAGTTTATATTTTAAATAGTACGCCGATTATTCCCGACTTACAAAGCACTGCGGCTTGCACCGGAGCTTGTTCTGGTACGCTCTCAGCTGCGGTGAGTGGTGGCATTCCTTTCCCCGGAGGAAGCTATCAATACCAATGGAGTAACGGAGCGACAACGGCAACGGTAAGTAATATTTGTACAGGACTACATCGTTTAACAATTACCGACGGAATCGGTTGTAATACCATAGCAACGGTAACGGTCGAGGCAGGTTTTTCCTTAACGGCTAATGTAGATACAATCAGTTGTCACGACCAAGCTGACGGTGCGATTAACATCACCACGCTGGGCGGTCAACTCCCTTTTAGTTACCAATGGAGTAATGGAGAAACAACAGCTCAGTTAAATAATCTTACACCAGGACAATACCAACTAACCGTTACCGATAACCAAAGTTGTGCGGCTACTTTTACCACTACGCTAAGCGCTCCTTTAGCTTTGGTAGCAACCCTGAACCCTATCGACGCTAGTTGTAAAAACAGTAGTGATGGAAGCTTAAATTATCAAATCTCGGGCGGAACAGCTCCTTATAATTTACAATGGAACACAACGGTAATTCCTGATTCCATGATGCTCGTTGCAGGAACGTATGCGGTAACGGTAACGGATCAAAAGAACTGCCAAACCAGCGCAACAACACAAATAGAAGAACCAGATTTGCTCACCATCAACCTTAGCATTAGTAATAGTTTGAATTGCACTGACGCTACCGATGGCGCCCTAAATGCCACTATCAATGGCGGCACCCCACCCTACGATCTATTGTGGGAAGATGGCAGTAATAGTCCCAATAGAAATAACCTAATGGCAGGAAGCTACATGCTTACCGTTACGGATCAGCATCAATGTACCGCCACCGAACAAATTACGCTAGATCCTGCTGCTCTTTTTAGTTTCGAAATTACGGACAGCCTTGATCTTAACTGTTGGGGAGCTGATGATGGACAATTGCAATTGCAGGCGATTGGTGGACAAGCGCCATATCAATATTTTGTCAATGGAAGCGCTTATAGTGATGGAAACATTATGAATTTAGCCTCCGGAAATTACAGTATTTACCTCACGGATCAATACCAATGTCAAACGGCCACCCAAACAGTCACACTTACGACACCCGATTCTTTAACAGTAATCACAAACACGACTCCTACTTCTTGCCCCTTCGGACAAGACGGACAAGTAAGCATTGAGCTCAGTGGTGGAACTTCACCTTATCAGTATTCATGGAACGACGGATCGACCGTTGCGAGCAGCAATGTACTTACTGCGGGTAACTATACCGTTAGTATCAGCGATGCCAATGCTTGTCAAAAGATCATTCAGTTTACCATTACCGACCCTGCTGCACTTCAGACAAGTTTCAGTCTTACGGACAATACCTGCTTTAATAGTTCAGACGGCGAAGTTAGCATTATTGGAACCACTGGTGGTACCGCTCCATATGACTATTTTTTAGATGATGGTGCTAGTCCGAGTAGTAACCAACAACTAGATAATTTAGCCGCAGGAAATTATACTTTACGAACAGTAGATCAGAACAACTGCGAGCTTTCGGAAGCGATTGTTATTACGGAGCCAACCATTTTAAGCGCAACACTTTCAATCTTGCAAGACTTGACCTGCTTTAGTGGAAGCGATGGAAGTATTACCGCTACTGCTACGGGAGGAACTCCTCCATACAGTTACCTTTGGGAAGATGGCAGCTCGACAACTAGCCGCGAAAACCTTATTGCAGGCAACTATACATTGACCCTTACCGATAGTCAAAATTGTAGCACTACTAAAAACATTGAGCTAGTCGAAGGACCATTTATTTCGTTAATTGTTGAATCCAAAAATAATGTGAGTTGTTTTGGTTTAAACAATGGTAGCTTCACCCTCTCAGGGAATGGCGGTACCGCTCCTTACAGCTATTCCGTCAATGGAAACCTTAGTTTAAATGCTAATTACGACAACCTTAGTCCAGGGACTTATAATATTTTCGTTACGGACGCCAATGGTTGTATTTCTGAAGATCAAGACATTAATATTGAAGAACCTACGGTCTTGTCCTATTCGGTTGAGGAGGTTGCCGTCCGTTGTTTTGGAGAAGATAATGGCAGCGCATTAGTTCATCCAACGGGTGGAACGGCTCCTTATCAATACCTATGGAGCAATGGCAATACAACGGCACTTGCAGCAAATTTAGCCGCAGGAACGTACAGCCTAACGCTCTCGGATGCGCTAAACTGTGAAAGCTTAATCAATGTCAACATAGAAAGTCCAGCCGCTCTGAATAGTAGCTTCAGTACCGAAGACAATCCATGCTTTGGCGATCAAGTGGGAGAAATTAGACTCGACCAAACGACAGGAGGAACAGCGCCGTACCGCTACTATTTTGAAACATTACCATTGACCAATTCGGATCTTTCAGTTAGCCAGTTAGCCGCAGACACCTACGAGGTATTGACGATGGATGCCAATGAGTGTGAATTTGTTCAAACCATAGCAATTCTCGAAACACCACCCTTTGGTTTAGATCTTGGAGAAGACATGAAAATCATGCTAGGAGAAAACGCCGTCTTAAATTTAGATATCAGTAACGGTACCGGAATACCAACGATGCGTATTTCACCATCAGATTTCTTAGCCTGTGAGCCGGAAGTACTTTGGTCCGATTGCCCAAATCCAGTAATCGTTTTACCAACTCGAAATATGCAATACCTAGTAGAACTCATTGATGAACAAGGATGCTTGACACAGGATGAAATTAGGATTAGCGTAGATCGGGCGAACAATCATATTTATATGCCAAACGTTTTTAGCCCCACAGGATCAGGAGAAAATTCGATCTTCTATGTTCAAGCCACGCCTTCGGTAGAATTAGTACAGCAGTTTGTGATTGTGAATCGTTGGGGAGCAGAAGTTTATAAAGCGAAAGACTTTTCTCCCAACGATGAAAGTTTTGGTTGGGATGGAAGCTACAAAGGAAGACTTGCCACGGCAGGCGTGTACGTTTGGATGATTGCTTATCAAACTATTGATGGAAAGCAACATCTGATTTCAGGTGATATCACTTTATTGCGTTAAAAAAGGAAAAGGCACGATAGCATTGATTACTATTTCACAATAAAAAGTCAACTCGAATTACGAGTTGACTTTTTACGTTAATGCTGACAGCGTAAAATTAAATGAACCTTACCAATTCTCAATGCTCCCGACAAAATCGATCGTTGGAAATGACTTGCCGAGCGCTCTTGTCATGGCTTTTACATCATCCAATTCGTTTTCTTCCACAAATTCAAAATTATCATCGTCCTCCCCTTCTCCGTAATTATACTCACTGAGCAAGCATATAATTTGATTGGCGACTCTTCCACGCGTAAAATAAAAGTTGAACTTTTTTCCTAGAGACGTTGAATAATCTCCTGCAATAAGAATTGCTTTTAGCTTTTGAGAAATAGCATCTATTTCATCCGATGAAAAAGTTTGTGTCCGTTTTTTAGTCCCTGACATCAAAGCTCCGAAGTCACTCATACGCTTAAGTATTAATTGAAGTTGTTTTGTATTTTTTTAACAAAGTCTAAGTTGTACAACGCTTTTCTTAGCTAATAGTTTTTACCCAACAATTTTATTTTCGGTACTAAACCATTTTATTTGGTGGACGTTTAGTAAACCTTTTATTCCAAATAAAGCGTAACAAATCATTTGAGCATACTAATATAGTTATTTTTTATCAACATCCTAAAAATTATCACTTGATCAGGCTAAAATGCAAATTTCGTTTAGCACTTTGAGAAAAACAGGCATACCATAAATAAACAAGTGAAGTGATGAATCTAAAAAGTAAAAGTCTATTATAAAATTAAAAAAGCCAATACGAAAGCGAACTTCCTTATTGGCTAGATCAATCAATTTAAAATGTAGTGAATAAAAAACGATTTAACTTTGCCATGCTAAACGGCTACGACTCCATCTCCATCCGCTCCAAACGAAAAAACTTACCAGCAAAATAGCCACTCCAAAAATTACTTGATCAGAAAAAGGAATACGCGATGACCTTGCTTCTTGTAGAATGAAGTCTGTAGCATTTGCCCGCAGTGACACTTGATGTTCGTTGTCATTATTTAATACAAACTGCTTTTTTGCCATACCTTTTTTCAAGATGACTAGAGCACTTTGATTACGATGTATGTTTTTAAAACTAGCATTTTTCACCACGATTGTACGAATATCCGTAGGAACATTTGATAGTTCAAAACGCACCATTGTCTCATGTCCTAATTTAACCAAGGCATTTTGCCAAGTAATTTCCTGTTCATTATTAAAATCCAATCCCAAGTTTTCGCTTACGTGTCGAATGACCAATTCCTCAAATTCCTTCGGCGTCGTATAAGCAGTGTCCGAATAGTGTCGATGCACTTCATACTCGAAAGCCGTCAAAGCCGCAGTAATTTGTAAAACCCAAATGCCTGCTTCTTTTTCAACTAACATCGTCGTAGAGATATCAGCTTGATGTGCCTTACTCGTCCAAGCACAAAGCAACACGATTAAAATACAAAAGCTATTTTTCATCTGCTATTTTGTTTTAATGCTTTGATTCATCTTATGAAATGGTGCTAAATGATTTTTGGTGAAGGTTTACTAAACTTTCCGCTCACAAGTGGGGACGTTTAGTAAACCTATCAAAAGAATTTTAAGTTGCTGACTTTCCTGCCACGAAACGTTTCCAACTGAAATAAGCGATTAAAGTCAAGATTAAAAATAAGCCTATCCAATGTGGGAGAACTCTCCAAGGTACGCCGTGAGTCCAGTACAGCTAATTGGCATAAGCCCCACCTAGGCAGTCAATAAAACTATTGCTACCCGGAGCTGCCAAATGATAATGATAACCTCTCGTATCGTCGTAGTGTCCGCGACAAGCGTCTAAGTCCGTTGGCTCGTTGCCTTCGTCATCTAGTTGCGCATACATTCCATGTCCATCAATCGCATAGCCAACCATCGGCGCGTGTCCGTCACTCTGAGCAATTTCGGTCGTCTTTCCCGTCGCTGCGTGATAGTGATAACCGGCGGCTAAATTAATATGTCCACCAGCATCGTCAAAGGGAGCAAGGGTGTAAGCACCTAGAATGGCATTGGTTGGAGCGGGTGCATCAAAACGGACTCCGTTAAAAGCTAATCCACGTACCGTAGGGCCCGATGATCCTGGTCCCATTCCACCAAAACTCGTAGTACTGCTCAGCTTCACGGGCGTAACCGGAATTACGTAGGTCTGCGTGAGATTCGTAACGTAGGAAGGCAAACATTCAACACAAAAGTTTTGGTATTCCGTACCAACATTGGGATTGGCAGCATTACCACAATCTTCTTCGGTCTCCGTTTTGTAAATATCACCATTTGCATCGTACATCAACCAAGTATTATCGCCATAAAAACTAGCCATATTTTGTATAAAAGCACCATCAACATCGTAGACTGTTCCGTTTTCCAACCAAATACCACCTTTGTCTGCGCCGTCGGTAATATTATCAGGACACCACGGTCCCATCGTATGATCTGCGGGAACACCAT
>CALFBG010000134.1 GCA_937951685.1 uncultured Saprospiraceae bacterium
AATAATAAGCATTTTTTGGTTAGACTATATAATAGAAGTTATTTAAAAACTCCAAAAATGTTTATGAATTGATCTTTTGTCCAACTTTTCAGCTTTTTCATCCTCCGTAGCGCTGCTACGAACTCCTAAAAGAGCTTCAATTTGAATAAAAAACGCTGCTTACTTGCGTGAAGGCAAAGTCTTTCTAAACTGCTTTTAGAATTATTAAATAACTTCATAGTAATCTAGCTTGCGAATTTTTGTTTTTTACCTAAATGGTTCTTTTTGTTTATTGCTCGTAAGTAATTTCAAGGACGCAATTGATACGGACATTTCTTCCGTCAACTTTTGCTTCGGAGATGAAATTTCTTGCAATTTTTCTTTCTTGGGTCAACTCTTTGATTCTTTCTTCAGAATCTTTGGTATCACAACACTCATCGTGAAGATTTTGGCTTAGGCGTTGGATTTTGTGAAAGTTAATTTTTTCTTTTACTAAAGCACTAACTAAGTCTGATGCTTCAGAAGGTGTAAATTGTCCTTCAATGAGTTGGATTTTTTGGATTACTTCAGTCATTTCCATTTTTTTTTATTTTAAGCGTTTATGATATTTTTTTAAATTTAATTTAGGTGTTGGCGTTTTAGTGGGATGTCTAGTTTTTACGATCCACTGCACGTAGTAACAACAAAAAGGTAACGATTAAGAAAGCGGGTAAGCTTTCAAATAATAAATACTGATCGTGTGCGATGGACCAATTTACCCAAACGGTTAAAAAGGTGATCCAAGAAAATGCAATCGCTAAGTCCCTAATGGAGTGTATCGTTAAATTTTCGAATGCTTTAGGTTGCGATGATCTCAATTTAGCACTAGCCGATGGCTTGTTTTGTTTGTAGAGTTCTTTTGTGGCATTTTGCATAGAATAAAAATTTTAGGGTTCGCTGTAGAATTTTTTACTTGAATGTTAGTTAAAAGTTTAAAATTTTTTGGTGAAAGAAATGTTCTGATCTGCAGTGGTTATTACTTTCTTTCCTTTCTAAATCTTACTGTTCTTTTAAATTTCATTGTTCGCAAAAAATTGTAGTTGTTTTTTTATTTCTATTGCAAAGATGCGTGTAATTTTCATAAGTTTTTATTTATATTTATAATGTAAACCATAAACAAAACTTATGAACTATACCTTGCATCAGTTGAGGATATTCCTCCAAGTCGTTAAAAGTGAAAGCATTACGAAGGCAGCAGAAGCCCTTTTTTTGACGCAACCAGCCGTGTCCATCCAGCTAAAAAAACTTCAACAACAGTTTTCGATTCCTTTGACAGAGGTAGTTAGTCGGAAGTTATTTATTACAGACTTTGGAATTGAGATTGCTAAAGCAGCCGAAAAGATATTGGAGGAAGTAGAGGCGATCAATTATCAGACGATGACTTATCAAAATCTCTTAGCGGGTAAACTTAGCATTTCGGTGGCTTCTACGGGAAAGTATGTCATGCCTTATTTTTTGTCAGGTTTTATCAACGGGCATAAAGGCGTTGATTTGATTATGGACGTTACTAATAAAACTTTGGTAGTGAAAAGTTTGGAGCAAAACGAGGTAGATTTTTCGTTGGTTTCAGTAATTCCGGAGGACTTGAGTATTAGCCAAATGCCTTTGTTGCAAAATAAATTGTATCTGATTGGAAGTACCAAATTGAAGCCGGGTAAATCAAAGAAGATTAAATCTATTTTTAGAGAATATCCATTAATTTTTAGAGAATTGGGTTCGGCAACTAGAAATGCAATGGAGCAATTTATCGCAGCGCACGATTTGCCTATTTTGAAGAAAATTGAACTAACGTCGAACGAAGCGGTGAAGCAAGCGGTAATTGCTGGATTGGGGTATTCTGTTATGCCATTGATTGGCATTAAGGATGCGCTAAAAAACGGAGAGGTAGAGATTATTCCGTTTAAAGATTTACCAATTATCTCTAACTGGAATTTAATCTGGTTAAAATCAAAGAAATTATCCCCCGTCGCGACGGCTTTCCTTAAATATTTGGAAACAGAAAAAGATCGAATCAAGTTGGAGCGTTTTGACTGGTATGAGCGCTATTGATCGGGAGGCGATCGATTTTAGAAAAGCGCGTTTAGCGGTCGGCATAGAACTAGACCAGTGTGTTGACTGCTACGTTAAAAAATAAAAGAGGAGGCACCGTCTTGCGATGCTTCCTCTTCCGGTTTGTTTGCTACGACAAACAACTTTTCAAAATAAAATCTAATCTAGTAGTTCTTGATAAATGCTTGTAGGGCAGTTTTATTACCATTGAAGGTATCAAAATCATTTTTTCTACCATCAAAGCTATAGTTACCTGTTTTTTGCCAGATCAACCAATCTTTTCCTCGCCAAGCCTTAGGAAGCTGAGGTTTTGTTGGAGCTTCGTAGTCTGCAATCCAGAGTGCGTAGGTACCGAAAGCAGGAGTGTTTAGGTACTTATCTCCGATATAGTTATTTGTATAAATCATCGGTTTACGCTTCAATTGGGTTTCTACCGCTTGTAAGAAAGTTAGGATATCTTGCTGAATGATTTCGACGCTTTGTTTTTCAGCTCCTTCGAAGCTCGTTCCTTCAAAATCAATAATGGGAGGTAAATCTGTTGCTTTTAAATCCTGAATGGCACGGGCAAAGTTTTCAGCTTGTGGTGTTGGCGCATCTTTAGTACGATAAAAATGGTAAGCGCCACGGATAAGTCCTAGTTCCGAAATCGTTTTCCAATTGAGTTTAAAGTCAGGATCCGTATAGCTGATTCCTTCGGAGGCTTTACAAATAAGGAAGGTAAATTGAGTTTGATTTTTTCGGATTTGTTCAATTTCAGTGCCTTGGTGTAGAGACAAGTCTAGTCCATAACTGTATTTTGCTGCGGGAGGCGTTATCGTTTGTATCGCAGCAATAGAATCTTGGTTGGCAGTTCCTGCTTGCGCGCTTTGTTCGCCATTATTGCAGGCAAAGAAAGAGAGGAACAGGAGCGTTAAAAAACTAGAAAATGGGAACGAGTTTTTCATAAATGATTTGGGGTTGAGCACGAATTAAAGGTTTAAACTACCGTTTTATATTGAAGTTGTTTAAAAATAGATCTTAATACCTACACCTGCCGGCAGGCAGGGCTAAAGCATTGCAATCCAGTACTTCAGCTTTTTCTCGTCACCGCAGCTATGGCTGCATAAATTCTGAACAGCATTTACCGCTTGCGGATGGGATGCAAAAAGAGCTTCGTCCTGACTTACAAGCCTTTACCTTCGGTTGTTAACATTATTTTAAAACAACTTCATTGTTAAATTGCCTTTATTTTCCTGGGAAAATAAGCTAAATGGAAAAAGTAATTAGTGATGATAAGCATTTACAATTAAAATTAAGCCATTATGAGCGCGAAAGCGACCGTAAAAAGTACTACTTATGCTCTACAGCTTTTTGTAATAGATAAATCTAGCAAAAGGCAGTGACATTTTTAACCGCTAGTTTGGGAATATTGAGGAAAAAGAAGAAAAAAGCCTTTATTTTCGAGGATTTAGCGTCTTTTGTATAGCTGGGAAAGTGAGGCAATTTTGAAAAAAAGATTAGATTTTAGGGTTTTCTCTTGTTTTTAAACCTTAATTAGGATGTTAAAAATTAGGTAATAGCAATAAAAAGGCTTGATTTTGGTTATTAATCATGCAACGACGGTTTACTAGTATTTTAGTATCGCGGCGTAAATTCCCCCAAAGCGTAGGTTTAATTTTTATCATTTTAACCAAGAAGATGTTTTAAAATCAGAAAACTAGATTTACGCAAAAACAAACAAAAACAGAGCAAATAATTGACTGTAGTAAATGAAGTTGTTTTAAAATAAGCTATTACTGCTTATCAAGTTGATACTAGCATTTTGGAAAAACTTCAGTTGTTGAACCCTTAAATTATGTTTGTATGACAAAGAAAGAGCATAGTCTGAAAGACTTAAAAAAGCTACTATTCAAATTGGATAACAAAATGCAAGTGCATTTAAAAATGAAAAATGTTAAAGCCAGTTTAGCTAATGGATGAAATAATTAATTATTAGGTACCAATACAAAATGAAATCACTGATTAACTTGTTGCCTATTTTGCACCGCCTCTTTGTTGCTCAAATCCTTAGTTAGCAAAGGCTAAGTGTAGTTTTCGCGCCTCGATGCTATACAAAATAGAATACAATTTAATGGTAATATCATTTTGTCTTGGTAGTTAGAACTTTGATGAATAATATAACAGGAGCTAGTAGATTTTTAATCTACTGGCTCTTTTAATTTTTAGGCATTACATTTACTTCATTTGATGATTCGCGAAGTGGAAATTACTGATTTTAGTCCTTTAAAGTCAAATTTAGCCTACCAGAACGCATCTCAATTGGAAATAGCATTGTATTTTTAGCACGTGAAAATGATCAAGCTAAAGATAGGGATATTACTAATACTGCTCTCCGTAGGATATAGCGGTATGGCACAAACGCTGTTGCCTAAAATATTGACGGCGGACTTGCAGCTAGAAAAGGGAATGCAATATCTGGTGGAAGACTCGCTTTGGGTGCCAGCAGCGTATCGTTTGTCTATCCCGGCAGGCGTACAAATTGAGTGGGGAGAAGGTGCTTTTTTGCGAGTAGCGGGAGGATTTACAGCTACGGGGACAGCAGCGGAACCGATTATTTTTAAAGCAAAGCATAATAGTTGGAAAGGATTAGTTTTTCAAAATGCGAGCGAAAGGGTAGCACTCCGGCATTGTCAACTACAAGATGCTAAGGCTCCAGCAAGTTTTATTGCTGCATTTACGGCGATTGATTCAGAAGTATATTTAGAAGCCGTTCGGTTTTCCAATAACAGGCAGTGTGTTTATATCGAAGGAAGTACGATGGTGCGGATCCTTGATTGTCAATTCGCAGGAGATAACTTGAAGGAACATCTAAATATTAGAGCTAGTTCGGATTGTTTGGTTGAAGCCTGTGATTTCCGACAAGTCAACGGAGGAGATGCTATTGATTTTGATCAAGTGACGAATGGAACAATTGCGAATTGTTGGTTGGAAGGTGGAGTAGATGACGGTATTGACATTGGGGAGCAAAGCCTTGAGATTTTGTTAGTTGGAAATCAGATTTTTGATCTTTTTGAGAATGGGATTACGGTAGGGGAAGAAAGTGAAATAACGGCGACTCATAACCTGATCGTGGGTTGTGCCAAGGCGGTAGAAGCGAAAGATGGTGGCAGAGTAGTATCGACAAACAATACTTTTGATCAAAATGATTACGCGTTTGCGGGGTTTAATTTTTTAGGAAATGCTGGGGGAGGAACGGTAATTGCTCGCAATACGATTGTTTCGAATAATCGCAAAGCCTTAATACAGGGGGAGGATTTGAATTTAGCGATCCATTACAGCCTGTCCAATGTTGATTTTTTACCCGGCAGCACAAATCTTTTTGCCGATCCAAAATATATTGATCCAGCGTCGAGAGACTACAACTTACAAGCAATTTCTCCTTGCATTGACCAAGGAGATCCAACGAGTATGCCTGATCCCGATTTATCTAGAAATGATATTGGTGCTTTTCCATCCAATCGGGAAGATTTGCCCATTTTTGCGCAAAATTTCCCAAATCCTTTTGATCAACAGACGATTATTACCTACGAATTGGTGGAGGCGCAGCAGGTGCGTTTAATTGTTTATGATGGACAAGGTCGGCAGTTAGCAGTATTGGTAGATGCGGTACAGGAGGCGGGGAAACACCGCTACCATTGGCTCACCGAAAATATGGCAGCTGGAATTTATTTTTACGAATTGCGTTTTGGGAATGCTCGTCAATATTTTGGAAAAGCCATTAAGCAGTAGGTCTTTTAGGTGTTAAAGTATAATGTATTAAATTAGGTATTAAACCTTTAGTTGTACCGAATCTCCCAAACGGAAACTTCCTCCTCGGATGACCCTGCAAGTAATACCGCCGTGACCACGCATGGCGTTGTAACCTCCCACGCCAAGGTTTTCTTCCATTCTAGAACAAGGATGACAGATCCCCGTTGTTTCCAAAATGATTTCCTCGCCGATGGTGAATTGTTGATTTTTCAGGGCAAATAAGTTAATTCCAGAAACGACGATGTTTCTACGCGTTAATTCAGGGGCAATTTTTTCTTTTTTGATAATGGCGGCTACCACTTCAAGATGTTCGGCTTGAATGAGTGTAACTTGGCGCTTCGCACTTTTGCCTTGATAATGATCTCCTACGAGACCTTCTACGAGATCAATAGTTGCTTGATCTTGTACTTGAATTGTGCCTTTTTTCTTACTACGAAGACCAATCCATTCTACTTTGCCTCGTTGAGGCATGACTTGTAATAATGCTTTTACTTCCATTCGGGTATTAATTTAAGGGTAGTAAATGTTCCGTTTGCCCAAGGAGCGTGAGGTCTAGGGTTTATGGTATTTAGACCAATAAATAGGGTTAGACTTCCATTCATGGGACGGCAAAATTACTAAAATCTTTAAGATTCTCCCCAACGATATGCGCTTAAATCAAAGCCCGCAAGATCTAAGACGCGTTCGACGACCGTAGCGGCAAGTTCTTCAAAGTCTTTGGGTTTACTGTAGAAAGAAGGGGTAGCGGGACAAATGATTCCACCAGCTTCTGTAATGGTTTTCATATTATTGATGTGAATCAAGCTGTAAGGAGTATCTCTAGGAACGAGGATTAATTGCCGTCTTTCCTTGAGAATAACATCGGCAGCGCGAGTAATCAAATCATTAGAAATTCCTTGTGCCACACGGGCGAGTAAGCCCATAGAACAAGGACAAATTACCATTGTTTCGTATTTGGCAGAGCCGGAAGCAAACGGCGCCATGAAGTCCATTTTGTTGTAAAACTCAAAAGGATAATCTACGTAGGTTTTATTTTCCAACTCCAGTTCCCAATTAAATTTAGCATTATCACTCATGACGACTCCTACGGCGCTCCACTGATCTTGGAGGGCTAAGAGTTTATCAAAAAGTACTTTGGCGTAAATAGAACCACTAGAACCTCCAATACCGACGACTATTTTTTTCATAAGATGATTTTCATACAAAGCCAAGGATACGACCTTAGCTATGGGTGTTATTGCGGACAATTTCTCGTTAAATTTGCTGAAACTAGGAAGAATATTTGCTATTCAGCTAAATTAAAAAGAACTTAATTCTATAAATTCGAAATAAGTGGAGCTGTTTTCTTCGTTAGGTGGAAAACAACGTCATAGTCAAAATAAAATAAAATGAAAAAAGTTTTAGGGATTACGCTTTTATTAATGATTTGTTGTTGGAATGTTGGCATTGCACAAGAGGCTGCTACCCCAAAAATTGCAAAAAAGGTAAAGTGGTACACTTGGGAAGAAGCAGTAGCGGCGAATAAAACCAATAAAAAGAAATTCATTGTCGACATTTATACCGATTGGTGTGGCTGGTGCAAAGTGATGGATAAGAAAACTTTCTCTCAAAAGAAGGTGGCACAGTACATCAATGCAAATTTCTATCCGGTCAAGCTCAACGCGGAGCAACGCGAGTCAATTATCTTTCAAAATAAAGAGTTGAAATACCATGCTACGGGAAGGAGAGGTATACACGAACTCGCTTATTCGCTGTTGAATGGTAAGATGTCGTATCCGTCGATTGTTTACCTGAATGCGGATTTTGAGCGGATTTTGATTTCTCCGGGTTTCAAAAAGCCTAAAGAAATGATTAAAGAGCTTTCTTTTGTGGCAGAAGAAAAGTACAAAGAGATGACTTGGCAAGATTATCAAAATGGAAAATAGGAAAGCTGTTGCGGCGGCGTTCCTTTGTGGTGATTCTTAATGTTTAGGAACTATTAACGTACCAATATTATAGCTTCTTTATTTCTTTCGTCATTTCCATCAATTCTATTTGCAATTCTTTTGCAGAATCGATGGAGTTGGAAGCGAGTACTTTAAGCGAGAGCATTTCAATATTTTGCAAAAAATCTTGGTCGTATTCAAAATCTGATTTGAGGCGTTCCATGCTGGCAATATCTTCGTAATGATTCTCTTGTAATTCGCTGAGTCGTTTTTGTTTGTTGGCCAAGTCTTTGGTGAGCTGATAATTATATTGCAAGGTTTCTAATTTTTGCTGACAAGCTTCATAAAAATCCAGTTTGGTCTGTCGCAGCTGGAGTTGGTTCTCAAAACCGACTACAATTCGTTGGTGTTCTTTGAGGGCACGTTCGTTAATTTGATAAGTTGGGTTGATATTTTTCTTCAATTCTTGGAGACTCGCTTTGATTTCTTCAATCTCTCGGAGGTTCTTTTCGATTTGTGCAGTAGACCATTTTAGGTGCGCCTCAATCTTAGCTTGTGGAGCATTTGGTTGATGTGTCACTCGTGTTTTAGCTTTACGAATGAGGTAATAACTCCCCGAAATGATTCCCGCGAGCACAAAAGCGAGGAAAATCGCCCAAGAAAAAGTACGAGCAAATAGTGCTACGATCACCATTCCTCCCACGATTAAAAACATCGTGAATAAGCCTAATCCATTATTTTCTTCTTCTGACATAGAGACTATTTTCGACTATTTTGCTGTGCTAAGTAGGTTTACAATAAGTTGTATTGGTACTTAGGGCTAATTCTTGATTAATGCATTGGGGAATAAGTAACAAGGCACTAATTAATTTAATATGGATTTAGTATTTAATATTTAACGAAGTTGTTTTAACATTCAAATAAATAAGGACAAAAGCTAAGTCCAAGATATACAATATCTAACGTTTAGAAAAGCGCAAAGTTTAGCTTTGAAATATTTAGTCCAATATGTCTGGTCTGCTGCTCGTTTTAAGCTTAGTGAAAACCTATTTTGCGGATGGATGGGCTGGATTTGAGGGTAAAGGTATCACTCAGGGATTGCCTGCCACGGAACAGTTCTCTTTTTTACCTTTATTTTATTAAACAATATAAGGTATTAAATGTATTTTTGCGCGAGTAATGAGCTTGGTACTTCGCTAAAGGAGGATCAACGAAGAAAGCGCAATATAAGACAGCGGTTAAGGTTTGAAATTGGCGTTTTAGAAAGGGAGGGAACTAAATAAAAGGGAACGAGGTGAAAATTTGGGGCTAAGCTAAATCTAGGGCTTTTGGGGAGGGAACCCACCCACAGCCACCGCCGCCCCGACAAAACCTATTGTCGGTCATTTCTACCCATAAGTATTCTATCCTTGCCAAGCGCAAAACGCAACAAGTAGTTAAAAAGTAAAAAGACTAGGCCGTTTTGGTACCAAAAACAACTGTCCTTAAGTAATTCCTGAAAAGGCGTTCAGGTTAAGCATTAGCTCAGTTATACAAAGCGCCTCATTGATAAAGATCCCGAAAAGCATAAAATTCCATAAAAAAGGAAGTAGTTTTTTAAAATTTTCTTTGCACAGCATAAACGCCAGACTCGGTTTACCACGGTTTTCATAAAAACAATCGCTTTAAATGAATATCTTTCAGAAAATTCAAGAAAAATACGTTACCGAATTCACCAATAATATTCCCTTTGATGAATTTCTGCTCAATATTTTAGTGACAGCTCTGCTGGTGACGCTACTCCGTTTATTTTACATTCATTATGGCAATGCGATCTCGAATCGGCGAAAGTTTTCAAATAATTTCTTGCCTTTAGCATTAGGAACACTCTTGATTATCATGATTGTAAAATCATCAATCGCGCTGTCCCTCGGCTTAGTCGGAGCATTATCTATCGTAAGATTTAGAGCAGCGATTAAAGATCCGGAAGAATTAACATACTTGTTTTTTGTGATTGGGTTAGGCTTAGCGGGTGGGGCAAATCAACCGGTCTTAGCAATCGTCGCTTTTAGTGTGATTTTGGTTTTGCTGTTTCTAAATAAATTATTTACAGATAAAACACCTTTACAAAAAGAAGATCGGATGTTTGTAAATATTCAAACAGACGCTGAAGACTTAGAACAAATTACGAAATTACTCGAACAACATTTTTCGTACGTTGCCCTCAAACGCATGGATACTTTGGAAAAAGGCTTAGCTTTATCTTTCGTTTGCAAAGCGAAAGACTTGCAACAACTGAGTGCTGCAAAAAATGCAATTATCCAACTTTCAACGGCGACTCGATTATCCATTATTGACCAACCTGATTTGATTGTATGATCATCAAAGATACTTCCACTAAGCCTTGGCTGACGAGGAAGCAAATGAAGTATGGTCTAATCATTTTACTTCTTGCGTTCCTCGGGTTTCAACTTTTCGACTGGTTGTCTTATTCCAGTCCAGAAGCGAGTGCGGGAGTGATTCATTGTGATGCGGAGCGCGTGCGAGGTGGTTATTTTGTAAATGGAGATTTCCGTTTTTCAAAAGGTAGCACGCAAAGCAGTGAACAAGCTCATACTGGAAAATATTCCTCAAAATTACCCGCTGCCGCCACTGCGCAGTACGGTTTTAGTTATGAAATTCAAGATTACCAAAGTGGCGACTTATATCGGGTTTCCGTTTGGGTAAATCGACCAAAAGCGGCGCAGGTTGGATTGGTGGTAGAAGGAAATGGTAAGGACAAAAAGAAAGATAAATTCTACGTTGGAGAGGTTTTTCCATTGCTCACGCAACCGGATGGCTGGGAGATGTTGCAAATTGATTTCAAAGTGCCACTTTACCAAGCGTTCGAAGAATTGGTTTGTTACGTTTACACCAATGGACAAGGCAATGTTTATTTCGATGATTTGAAAATTGAAAAATTAGGTAAAGCTACGGATCCAATTCTTGAAATTCCTAAGTTGCAATTAGAAATTAAAGACAAAGGGATTCGCAAACTAGAAAAGAAAAGAGCGGAAGCCTTCCAAATGGGAATTTTAGAATCAGGAGAGGACGATTGGGTGAAAGCTAAATTAGGAACGGGAGAAAGCGAAGAAAGTTTACCCATCAAATTGCGGCTAAAAGGAGATTGGTTAGATCACCTCAAAAAAGATAAATGGTCTTTTCGAGTCAAAGTAAAAGACCCCTACGCTTGGAATCGCTTGAAGACTTTTTCCTTGCATACGCCGGCGGCTCGAGGACATCTCTCGGAATGGGTTTTGCACAAATTTTGGGAAAAAGAAGGCGTATTGACTCCTCGCTACGACTTTGTACAGCTGCGGTTAAATAATAAAGGTTTGGGCATTTATGCTTACGAAGAACACTTTGAAAAGCAATTGCCCGAATTTAAAGCGCGCCGAGAAGGAATCATTTTGCGCTTCGCCGAAGATGGTTTTTGGGCAGGCATCAAACGACAAATTAGCCAACTGCAAGAAGGAGACAATGCCATTGATCAAACGGTTCGTTGGATGCAGACTTCTGACATCAAAGCTTTTAAAGAAGGAAAAGTATTTGCTTCTCCGACCTTGAAAGCGCAGTTTGAAATTGCTCAAAATTTAATGTATCAATACAAGTTTGGTTTAAAGCCCGCCGAGGATATTTTTGAACTCGACTTGATGGCTAAATACTTCGCGATTTGTGATGCGATGGGGGCTTATCATGGGATTGCTTGGCACAATCAGCGGTTTTATTACAATCCGGTGTTGAGCAAATTAGAGCCAATTGGCTTCGATGGATTTCCTTCGTATTATAGTTTGGGAAAAACTTTTTTGGGACAAGGCGCTTTTAATAAAAAGAGTTTTGATGGTGGCGTTATTTTTACTAAACTCTTTCACAACGAAAAATTTACGGAAAAATATATTCGCTATCTCTACGAATATACCTCGCGCCCTTACTTGCAAAAATTCCTTGCCGAACTAACCGAAGGGATTGCAAATCGAGAAGAGTTGTTGCAAACCGAATTTAAAGATTATACTTTTGATCGTACCCAATTGATGGAAAATGCGCAACGCATTAATATCATGATTTTACCACATCACGATCTAAGTTTGAAAGTACACCTACAAGCCAATGCGGGTGGACATTTACAATTGAAACTTGGGAACGCACATGGTCTTCCACTACGCATCGTCGGCTACGGTAAGAAAGCTACGGAAATGACTAACGCGCTAGATTCTACGCTGCTTTTACCGGCATATCAAACGAGAGATCAGTTTAAATATCAAGACTTGCGGGTAAAGGGAAATCCAAAATATGTATTCTTTAAATTATTAGGGATGGATTCTCTTTTTCATAGCAAAATACTTAACTATTCCTTACCCGAAGACCAAGCACCCGCGCAAGAGTTATTCGCGAAGGGCTTACAGCTTGATCACCCCGCATATACGGTAGATAATCAGGTCGTCTTTTTCCCGAAAGGTAAAACGGTGGTCAAACAAGACATTATCATTCCCGCAGGCTATCAAGTAAGTTTTGAAGCTGGGGCAGCATTGGATTTGGTGCAAAAAGCAAAATTTATTTCTCGTTCTCCCGTGCAAATGTTCGGGACTTCAGAAGAACCCATTAAGATTTTTTCTTCTGACCAAACGGGGAATGGCTTTACGGTTTTACAAGCATCCGAAGCATCTAAACTTCGTCACGTCATTTTTGAAAATCTGAATACCTTAAGTTATAAATCTTGGAATTTAACGGGCGCCGTTAATTTCTACGAATCAGTCGTTGATGCTCGGAATTGTGCTTTTCGCAAAAACCATTGTGAAGATGCCTTAAATATTATTCGCTCCAATTTTTATCTGGAAAAGGTATTTGTTGGTGATACTAAAGCGGATGGTTTTGATGCAGATTTTTGTCAAGGTTCAATTATAGACTCTCGGTTTTACAATACGGGGAACGATGGGGTGGACGTTTCTGGTAGCAAAGTCACCATTCGCAATTGTGAGTTTGATGGCTGTGCAGATAAAGGGATTAGTGTTGGAGAAGAATCGCAAGTTGAAGTTTATCAAACTAGCATTAGTAACACAGCACTTGGTTTGGCGGCAAAAGATTTATCCAAATTAACGGTGCACGACATTAGCTTAAATAATTGCAAGCAAGGTTTTGCAGCTTATCAGAAAAAACCTGAATTTGGACCTAGCAAAATTATTGTCAAAAATTATACGGCCACAGGGGTGAAACATTTATATCAATTGGCACGAGCTTGTGTGCTCATTTTGAAAGACCAACGAATCGAAGGAGAATAAATACGCCCGTTGAGCGATAGTTTTTCCTTTCAACTCAATCTAAACTCAATACTATGAAATTGACTACAGTAGTCCTACGACTAATTGTTTGTGTTTTGTTGTTGCAGATTCATTTGGTCGCTTCCGCTCAATTGCTCGAAGATTTTACGGAAGAATTTGTGGGTTCCAATTGGAAGCAGCCCGTCGGCATCACTTTCGATGAACAATCCCGAGCTTACGTTTGGGAGAAAGCGGGACGGGTTTATATTTTGGACAGTATGGGCAATAAATTGCCAAATCCATTAATTGATATTTCCGAAGAAGTACTGGATTGGTTAGATCACGGGCTACTAGGATTTGCCCTTGATCCTCGCTTTGAAGAAAATGGTTATTTTTACCTACTTTATGCGGTCGATCGACATCACTTGTTGTATTTCGGTACGCCAGCATACGAGGCAGACTCTACCATTATCAACGAAGCTTCCATTGGACGAATTACGCGGTATACTGCTGATCCGGCTACTAATTTTGAAACTACGCTTGCAGATAGTCGAAAAATATTAATAGGCCAAACGAAGGAAACGGGGATTCCCATTTTATTGCGACAACACGGGATTGGATCTTTAGTTTTTGGAACGGATGGAACGCTCTTAGCCAGTATTGGAGATGCTGCTTTTTCTTATCCACCGGATGTTGGTAGTCAAGATGGAACTTCGTGGGAACAAGCTTTAGCGGATGGTATTTTGCGACCAGCAGAGAATGTAGGTTCGTATCGATCCCAATTAATTAATAGTTTCAATGGCAAAATTATTCGGATTGATCCCGCCACGGGAAATGGTATTCCTTCCAATCCATTTTACGACGAAAATGATCCACGGTCGCCGCAATCCTGTGTCTGGGCGTTGGGCTTGAGAAATCCTTATCGAATGGCTTTATTGCCGGGTAGCGGTAGTCACAATCCCGCAGATGCAGATCCGGGACTTCTGTACGTAGGAGACGTTGGTGCTTCCTTGTGGGATGAAATTAATATCGTCCATCAACCGGCGCAAAATTTCGGTTGGCCTTTATACGAAGGTAGCGTTCCGCGCTGGGATTTTCAAGAATTATACATTGCTAACGAAGACAGTCCTAATCCACTATTCGGGACGAATGCTTGCACCAAAGCCTTTTTCGATTTTCAAGATTTGTTGGTGCAAGACCAATTGGATGAACTCATCGAAATTCCTAATCCTTGCGATCCTTCGCAGCTGTTAAACGGCAATACTCATTTTTTTAAACACAGCAGACCGGCGGTCAGTTGGAGTAATATTTTTTGGAATAAACCTAGACGCGCAATCGTTCCCATTTTTCAAGCGGATGGAGCAGCGGACACGACGAACATTGAATCGAATCAAGCCAACGTTGCGGGTACCAATTTCGGTGGTTTTGCGAGTATTGGGGGAAATTTTAATATAGGAGATAATTTTCCCGAAGCATTTTCTGGTGCATTTTTTAGTGCCGATTATAGTGGCTGGATTAGAAGTTTTTATTTTGATGATAATCACGAATTGTATCAAGTAGATACCTTACATACCAACGTAGGAGACGTTGTTTCTATGGCAATGCATCCTACGAATGGTTGCTTATATTACGTCAATGTTTCTAATAAAGTACGTAGAATTTGTTTTGGTGGTCATCGTTCGCCCGTTCCAATATTGGAATACGATTTAGCCTACGGCGTAAGTCCTTTGACGGTAAATTTTGATGGAAGTGCTTCTATTGGGTACGACTCTCCTTTGACTTATGCATGGAGTTTTGGAGATGGAGCAAGTAGTACGGAGCTAAGCCCGAGTCATACTTTCGTAGCGAGTTCAACCGAACCAGAAGCTTTTACCGTGCAGCTGACGGTAACGGATACGCTCGGCTTTAGTAACACCGAATCCCAAATTATTTCTTTAAATAACACGCCGCCCGTCGTTGACATCAATAGTTTTGCGGATGGTGATCTTTACCCTGTTTCCGGCTTGACCAACTTACCCTTGACGGCTGAGGTAACGGACGCAGAGCACGGCGCATCGGAGCTAAGTTATGCTTGGCAAACGAGCTTGTTTCACAATGCGCATAGTCATCCTGGAGCGATTGACGAGCGGTCAGCAAGTTTTACGATTTTGGATCCTTTGGGTTGTTTGGAGCAAGAGGTTTATCATTATGGAATTGAATTATGGGTAACGGATGCGGCGGGCTTGACGGGCTACGACCGTAAAGTCGTTTATCCTTATTGTGGCGATCCCATTTTTGGCGATTTGTTGCTTACGGGCAAAGCTACGACGGAAGGAGTTGTACTTTCGTGGACAAGTGAAAATGAGCAGAATTTGCGAACGTACGACATTCAGCGGAGCAATAATTTGACGAACTTTCGGTCGATCGGAGCAGTGCCGGCTTTTGGGAATACGAATGGTACCGAGAATTACAGCTATACTGATACCGCGCCATTGTTTGGAACCAATTATTATCGTCTACGACCTATTCAAGAAACGAATGTTTATGATTACTCGAATAGTGTGAGCATTAAATATCCTTTAGATCCAGCCATTAATCTATTTCCAAATCCCGCGCGGGAAGTTTTAAATATCCAGTTGGCAGCGGCGAGGGGAGAAGTGCTTTTTCAATTGTATAGCTTGACGGGGCAAAAGTTGCTCACTGAGAATTGGACGGTGGACAGCAGTGAAGGTTTTACGAAAGTTTTGTCGACGGAGGGCTTACTCAACGGAGTGTATTTTTACGAATTAAATAATGGTTTACAAACCTATCGCGGGAGTTTTTTGATATTGAAGAATCAGTAGTATTGAAATAAAAAACGCTCACATCGAAAGATGCAAGCGCTAATTGAATGTACTCTTAGGTATTATAATTAATAGGGGGAATTTATTAGGTAAACCTACTTAAGTGTTTAATCAAATTTGTAGTAGTGAATGATGGCTTTGACGTCACTATCTGCTGAAAAAGCAGGTGCAAGCTTGAAAAATAATTGATGTGTCGAAAAATCTTCTATCAAGGCTTCCCCAAGATTTTCCAAACCAGTCTTTCTTTCTCCTAGTAAAAAGAAGCAAGCTGCTTTTGCATAAAGCAATTCTGCTCCAACCGCATTGTCCTGCGCCATTTCTAAAACTTCCAGTGCTTGGTTTACTTCGCCAAGATTGAGTAAGAAACTGATATAAGCAATCCAGTAACTTGCTTCTTCCGGAGCAATGGTAACGGATTTATCAAACATCGTTCTCGCTTTTTCATATTCTCCAATGAAGAAATAAATTTCGGCTAATTTCGAATAATAATCCTCTCTACGACCTTCCAGTTTAATGGCTTTTTTCAAGAAATAGATCGCACTGCCCCAACCTTGTTCTTGTGCGTAGCAATCACCTAAGTGGAAATAAATTTCTTCATTTTGAGGTTCCATTGCCAAGGCACGATAAAGTACAATCTTCGCTTGGGAAATTTTACCAAGATGCTTATGGCATTCTCCAATGTGAATCAAAAGATCTCCGTCCGGTGGAAAATGATCCGCTACCGCAAGGTAACATTTCAAGGCTTTGTCGTAGCGTTTTAATTGCATACAAACTTCGGCGCAATCTCGGTAAGCAAATTCAAATTTGTCGTTGATCAGGAAAGCAAACTCAAATGCTTCGATGGCTTTATCATATTCTAATAGGTAATAATAGGCATGACCTAAATTAAACCAAGCAAGGTAAGAGTAAGGATCTTGGTCAATCAAGTCTTGGTGCAAGGTGATGCTTTCATTGTATTTTCTGGAAAGCTCCACGGACAACCAAATTTGCTTGAGCGCAGCTTGGTTGGTTGGGTTTTGGTACAAGGCTTCTTTTAGCGCATAGAACATTTGTTCGTACGACTCTAACTTTTCGTAAATGCGAGATTCCTGCAAAAAGATCTTACTTAAGTCGTCTTTCTTCGAGGTTCTTCCTTCTTTCAAATCGCCAAGTAAAGACATGGCTTCGTTGTGGTGATTCAATTTACTCAAAGCTTCTGCCTTCAGTAAATTGATTTCTAATAGACTAGGTTCTAATGCTTCGGCTCGGCGCAACTGGCGTAAAGCCATTTCCTCATTGCGCGTATCGATTAGTAAGCGTGCTTGGGTTGTTAATAGTCTAGCAGATTTACAGTGGGTAGAAATGGCGAAATTCGTGACTTCGAGCGCTCGTTCTTGTGAGCATTCTTGTTCGTAATAATCGATGAGTGTTAGGTATTCCGTTTCCTCAATGATAAGTACCGTTCCTTTTTGTGACATGCACTCATAGCGATTTATGAGCTCGTCTAGTGTTTTTTTCTTTTCAGAATGATAGTGGTTCATAGTCCGTAAAAGCAGTTTAGTGATACACAAATATATTCCATAATGTTAATTTAAAGTTAAAGCTTATTATGGTTTTTTACAATATATACTTAGTGTCAAAAACACATTTTAATTTTTATATATGTAATAGCTTGTTAATATGATGAGTGTAGGTGAAATAAGTTTGAAATAAAAATTTAGCTTATTTTACTTTTATTGTCCAAGACTAAGATTTTAAGCTTTACGCTAAAATTTTGAAATAAAAATTAAAAAAAAGAGTGGCTGAGGAAGGAGATTTTTTTCGTTTTTATAATGGGTAGATTTGTGACAGTGTAAAAACACTAAAGTAGCCTAAGGCTGGTAGTGCGTTTATTCGTCGTCAATTTCTTTTTTGAGATCTCGGTTGACCGCAATACTAGCATTCAATTCAAACCCAATTAAGATTACAAAAGCATTGATTTGAATCCAAAGCATAATTACGATAATCGTACCGATCGGACCGTAGAGTTTGTTGTGCGCACCATACTCATTCACAAAAAAAGAAAAGATCAAAGAAGAAAGCAAAGAGAGGATCGTCGCCAAGGTCGTGCCGGCATTAAAAAAGGGGAAGCGCTTCTTAGCGGCGGGACCATAGCGATAGAGCAAAGAAATGGCGCTGTAGAAAAGACCGATAATGATCATCCAACGCAAAATGTAAATAGTAACGGCAATGAAATCATTGGCGTCGATATAATTGAGTAACCACGAGAGAATAGAATTTCCGGAGACAATCAGCAAAACGGAAGTGATTACCATAATACCAATGAAAAAAGTCATCTGAATACTAATCAAGCGCTTGTGGATGCCTTTTCGTTTGACGAAAGTCGTCGGATAAGATTTTTCAAATCCTCGCATCAAAGTCATCATGCCATTAGAAGAGAAAAAGACAGCTAAGAAGAAACCGAAAGAAAGTAAACCTACTCTGGGACGCGTCGTAATATCATTAATGAAATGAATTAAGCGATCCTCTACGTTGTCGGGCAAAACTTCCTTGAGTTGTTCTTGCAGGGCTACTTGAAAATCTACACTTTGCCCGGGGAGGTAACTCAGAATGGTATCGTAAAAATAAGGAAGAATATATGGAATCAAAGTGAATAAAACGATCATGGTAGGAAAGAGCGAAAGAAAAAAACTAAAAGCCATAGAATTGGCGCGGGTAACGATGTTATCTCTTCTCAATTCATTAAAAATGAAAACTACCACATCGTAGATCGGAACTTCATTAAAGCCTGCAAAAGAATGACTCTTCGTCCACTGGATGAATTCTAACAGCAAAGGATGCTGCGTAAAGTAGGATTTTATATTTTTAAGCGCGGGTAATTTCAAAATATATTGCTTGTATTTGGATGGATCATTCCACCATAATCTAAGAAAGTCCGTACGGAACAGCCACTTTATCAAAAATCAACGTAACCACTTTATCATTTCTTATGCTACTTATTCTACTTATTCTGCCGTTTCGAAATAAGCTTGCATACTGGTAATTAACGCTGGAGGTGCTACAATGGTTTGTTTGGTTTTGCCATCGACGAAACAAAGTTTGACTTGACCACCGTTGACAAGTTCTTCTTTTTCGTTGAAAATCTCTACAAAGAAGCTAATAAAGTAGGACGGTAATTTTTTGACGCTGGTCCGTACGAGCAATAATTCGTCGTAATGGGCAGGTCGTACGAAACGCATATTCATCGAAACGACGGGCATTAAAATACCATCTTCCTCTTCCAATTTTTTATAACTAATGCCTAAATGCCGCATAGCTTCCACTCGGCCTACTTCGTAATACTGCGCATAATTGCCATAATATAAATAGCCCATTTGATCCGTTTCGCCGTACCGGACTCTAATTCGAGTTTGGTGTTGATACATGATAAGGTTTTAAGGTGTTTCGTTTTTCCAGAAGTAAAAATTATTAGCATCATACAACTCAAAGCCCGTTTTTAGATAGAGTTGATTGCCTTCCACATTATCTTGTTCCGTTTCTAACAGCAACCCGGCAGCTTGAGTTTGTCGACTCCAATCTTTCGCGCGATCAATTAAGGCTTGGGCAACGCCTCGTTGACGAAAACTAGCCGCAACGTACAGATCGTTGAGTAACCAAGATCTGCGCATGCCTACGGAAGTAAAGATCGGATACAATTGGGTGAAACCACAAGGCGTTTCTTCTTCCAAGGCTAAAAAAATAACGGATTCTTTTTGCTGTAAGCGGGCCGCTAAAAAACTTCGTGCGGCGGCTAGATCGCTGGTTTGGCGATAAAAAACGCGGTAAGCATCAAATAAGGGACTTAAAAGGTCCAAATGGCTGAGTTCAGCGGTAATAATTTTCATAGATATTTTTATTCTACCCTAGTATTTCATCTGTAGATAATACTTTGCGAAGCTTATCAATTTGAAGTTCTTTAATAATTCTAAAAGCAGTTGAAAAGCAGCGTTTTTTGTTCAAACTCTGCGGGCAGGCAGGTTTGGACAAAGAGATCAATTCGCAAACATTTTGGAGTTTTTAAACAACTTCTTTAATCTAATCCTACAAGTTGCCCACAAAAATAGAAATAAATCTTTCGATTTTAAGGCTTAATGCCTGAAATCCTGTCCAGACTTAAAATTTTGTTGGAATGCGATTAGACAAAATAGAAGAAAATGCGGTGTTGAATGCTAAAAAAACGCTTTATCGATCGTAGGATAGCAAGAGGAGAGCCAACCATCAGCGAAACTTTTCTAGTAAAGTCGAAACTACATTTACCAGTTCCAATCAATTAATGGAATTTTAGTCCTACGCTTAATTGTAGAATTCAACGAATTTTTCTTTATTTTGTAGAAATTTGATCGTCGTTTGTCTTAATTAATTATTAATGTAGAACAATTTTCCCTATTAGTACTTTATTAATAAGTAATAGGATGAATTTAGATGGTCAAATTTTTGTGTTGATTCAGTGGCATCCTTGGTCAATTAGAATATAGGATAGCAACAATGCGATGATCTTTCGTTCAAAGGAATAAAATACTTGAATATGTTTAAGAAACTGAAGGGCTTGTTCGTCGAGGAAGACGAAACCAATCAATCCAGAAAAAAGAATCCAAGTTCTAGCGCAAAGAAAGAACCCGTAATAGCGTCTCCCGAAGAAAACCCCGCTGCTTATGTTCCAGCAGCCACGATGGGTAAGGCGAACGATAAGTTTATGGATGTACTTTTTGCCGCAATGGATAAACACAACCTCGATGGTTTTGATTACTTAGAATTCAAACAGGCACTTAAGTCTTTGAGTAAGCTTCCAATGGATGAGGAAATGCGTTTTAAATCTGCTTTCGCTTCTGCGCAAACAATGGGCGCCACGCCGAGTCAATTGGTCAAAGCTGCACATCATTACCTCAGTATTCTTAAACAAGAAGATGCGAAGTTCCAGCAAGCACTGAAAGCTCAGATTTCAAAGCAAGTAGGGAATAAGGAACAACAGCTAAAGGATACCAATGCGATGATTCAAAATAAGCAGAAGCAAATTGAACAGCTAAGCAAACAAATTGAACAGCACAAAGCGAAGATGGAAAAGATGAAAACAGAAATTAGTAACTCTACCACCAAAGTAGAAGCCACTAAGAACAGTTTTGTAGCTTCTTACAATTTGGTCGTTCAGCAGATTCAAGGAGACATCAAAAAAATGGAAACCTATTTAAAGTAAGTTTGAAAGAAGAAGTGTGCTTAAGCAGTTTACAATATTTCGAAAACTACTTCAATAAGTACTTAAGTACTAAGACAAAATTACTTTGCCATTAAATTGTGTTAGATTTTGATCAGTATTGAGGCACGAAAACCGCCCTAAGCCATTGCTTAGGAAGGCTTTGAGTAACGAAGAGACTGGTCAAAAGATAATGCAAGTTAATAAGTGATTTAATTTGTATTAGTACTTAGCATAAATCAGTAAATTTAAAGGTTCTTTTCAAAAAAAACTAATCGTTTTGCCCCTTGCTTTTTGGCAAATAGTGGCAGCGACAAGTTCTACTAAGTATTTTTTTTGGAAAGCACTCATCTAATAATATTAATTGTATGGAAAATTATAAACCTAAAAGTTTTTGGCAACGCCCCGAAGGCGTAACGGGAGGATTATTTTTAGGCGGTATGTTACTCGGTGGCGGCTTCTTATTGTACAAAGCTTTGCCTTATCTAATTATTGCCACGGGGAATATTTTGTACCTCAGTGGAATGTTACTCGTCTTAGCGGCAGTGATTTATATGGTTTTGGATCCGAAAATGAGAAATCTAATCGGCTATATGTACAAAAGTGTAATGCGCTGGGTAACGGGATTGTTTGTGCAAATTGATCCCATCGGCATTCTTAAATCTTACGTAGAGGACTTGAAAGATAATCTTCGTAAAATGAACAAGCAGGTGAGTAAGTTGCGTGGTCAGATGCATAAATTGCAAGAATTGATCTTCAACAACAAGCGCCAAATCGAAAGTAATCTCAACCTAGCGAGTAAAGCCAGAGAGAAAAATAAGCAGTCGATCATGATTCTCAAATCGCGGAAAGCGGGAAGACTGAAAGAATCGAATATGCGTCTCGAAGATTTATACAAAAAAATGGAGGTCCTTTATCGGGTACTAACCAAGATGTACGAAAATTCGGAAATCTTGATGGAAGATATTAAGGATCAGGTAGACGTCAAAGAACAAGAACGAAAAGCCATTCACGCGAGTCATTCCGCAATGAAATCTGCCATGAATATTATCTCAGGTAACCAAGATAAACGCTATATGTTTGATATGGCTTTAGAGGCTGTCGCAGATGATGTCAGTCAGAAAGTAGGGGAGATGGAGCGCTTTATGGAAATGTCTACCAGTTTCATGGATTCTGTCGATCTACAAAATGGAGTATTCGAAGAGGAAGGTTTACAAATGCTCGAAAAGTGGGAACAAGAAGGCGTTTCTCTGATCTTAGGAGAAGAAAAGAAAAGTATCGTCAACCAAGCCAATAACGACGAAGATGTTCTGGATCTTAACGAACCCATTAAAAGACCAATGATTGATCATCAAAATCAATACGATAGCTTCTTTGAATAAGTCGACGTCGTAGCTTGGAAAAAACTTTACGAACGATATGTTTAATCATAATATTTATCATATAAACACTCGACAAGTCCAAGTGGCTTGTTTTCACCAAACCAACAAAAATAATAAAAGATGGCAAGGCTAACTACTTTTTCAAAACTACTTTTAACCCTCCTAATCGTGGGAGCAGTAGCCTTTGGAATTTATACATTTCAAAATTCTGATGCTGGCAAAAAACTGATTGACGATTCTAAAGAATTGGTCGAAGATGCTGGTAATAATAACGGTACGAGTACAAGCAACTCGGGTACGAATAGTGCTTCCAACGGAGATCCTAATACCATTAAAATTGGAGTGGTAACTTGGGGTGGATACGCTGGTGGACAGTATTTCAACGAAGGATTTAAAGCCAACACACAATCTCGTTTCTATAAAGACTATGGCTTTAAGGTAGAGTTTAAAATTTTAGATGATTTTGAGCAATCTAGAAATGCCTTCAAAAGTGGCGGTGTAGATTTACTCTGGGCAACAATTGATGCCTTTCCTACAGAAGTAGAAGCGTTACGAAAGTACGAGCCACAGGTCGTTTTTCAAGCGGATTGGTCGCGAGGTGGTGATGCCATCGTTTCGCGGAGAGGAATCAATAAAGTTTCTGACCTGAAAGGGAAGCGAGTAGCGGTCGCAGAATTGACGCCTTCTCATTCTTTCTTACTTTGGTTATTGGATGCGGGCGGATTAACCATCAATGACATTACGATTGTTTCTCAAGCTAGTGCGATTGATGCGGCGGCGGCTTTCAAAAGTGGACAAGTAGATGCAGCGGTAGTTTGGAGTCCAGATGACGAAGATTGTGTGAATAGCGTTGCTGGATCTAGAATTTTAGAAAGTTCAAAATCTGCTTCGCATATCATTGCTGACGTTTTCATTGCCAAGAAAGCTTACGTGGAAGCTAACGAACAAAAACTCCGACAATTGTACGAAGGTTGGATGAAAGGAGCTGCAGAAATTAACGCCAATGCGGGTAATAGAAAGAAAGCAGCTAAAATCTTAGCGGATGCTTTTGACGGTTTTGATGAGTCAATGACTTTAAACGCGATCAATAATGTTAGACTTTGTACGCACGGAGATAATCAAAATTTCTTTGGTTTAAATTCTAATTATAAAAATATGACCGGAGAAGCTTTGTACAACAAAATGACAAACGTTTACCGAGGCATCGGCGCGATCAAAGCAGATGCACAAATTCCGAATTGGAGATTGATTCGCTATAGTGGATTAGTGAGTGCTACACAGTTAACGGGCGCTTCGCACACCGGAGAAGGACAAAAAACGTTTGCCGCCATCAAAGAATCAGACAAGTCAAAAGCTTCTTTTGCGTCAAAGCAAGTGAGTATCAATTTCCGTACGGGCGAATTTCAATTGGACGAAAACGCAAAATATATCATCGACAAAGATTTTGTAGAAATTGCAAAAGCTTTCGGTAACGCTAGAATTCGAATTGAAGGAAATACCGACAACGTAGGATCAAGAGCAAGTAACGTTAGCTTATCTAAGAAAAGAGCACAAAGCGTCGCTAGTTACTTAATCAACGAACACGGGATGCCTAGAAATAGAATTGTCGTCATCGGAAATGGTCCGGACAAACCAGTTGCTTCGAATGACAGCGCAGCTGGTAAAGCAAAAAATCGAAGAACGGATTTTGAGTTGATTCCAGACTAAGTACTAAATATTCAATCCAGAACCTTACAAATCGGTGTTGCTTGTGTTTCCCAAATAGTTATCCTCTTCAGCGGAACTCAAGGGGCAAGGAACACCGATTTCGTAAAATCAGGACTCGCTTGCGGCATCCCTGAAAACCTGGAACGAAGACCAAATGAATAAAAAATTGATGCGCTGCTCGCGTCTTCAAAAGCTTTTCCTGCGCAGCATTTTTTGGTAGCATTAAAAAGCTACTCCTTTCCTAGTCATCAATACAAAGTAAAGCTCATATCATTTGTCTTGATACTTTTTAATTAAAAAAAAATGAATTCATTATTCAAACTAAGAGGAGAACTCACTAAAACACAGGCAATCATTAGTGGCATCTTGGGGATCATCGTCTTATTACTTTTTTGGTGGTCACTCGCCGAATACAAATCGGATCAAGTACCCAACGTAACACTTTCTCAGTATCCTTCCTCCATTGGTGCCGATGCAAAAACCTTGGCGATTATTGATTCACTCGTTACCGTTGATTCTTTAGCATTAGCCAATGCAACTTCTTTCAAAAAAGTATACCCAATTGTACCACGACCGATTGACGTAGTCAACGCAGTACCGATTATGATTAACGAAGAAAAGTTGATCGCGAATACGGGACTTTCCGTTTGGCGGAATTTGCAAGGCTACCTTTGGGCAATGATGATTTGTGTACCCCTGGGCTTTGTCATTGGTTTATTTCCGCTCTTTCGAGGAATGTTTAATAATCCAATCGACGCCCTGCGGTTTCTGCCATTAACGGCTTTGACGGGATTGTTCATGCTTGCCTTTCGAGACCAGACTGAAAATATGAAAGTCTCTTTTCTGGCCTTTGGTATTATTGTTTACTTGCTACCGATCGTGGTACAACGAATTAAGGAAGTCGCAGAGATTTATTTAAAAACGACCTTTACCTTAGGAGCAACGGATTGGCAAACAATTAGAACGGTTTACTTTCCAGCGGTCATGTCAAAACTAATGGACGATGTGCGGGTAATCACGGCAATTTCTTGGACTTATATTATCATCGCGGAACTCTTAGGAAAAGAAGGCGGTATCGGTGCCTTGATGCACACGAATGGTCGACAAGGACAGACGGAAAAAGTATTTGTTGGACTTGCCGTGATCATTCTGGTTGGTTATCTACAAGATCGCATTTTCGTGTTTATGGATAAGCGATTATTTCCACATAAATATTACCCAACGACGATCGTCGGTATCAAAGAATCACAATATGGAATTTATACGATCTTATTTGTGGTCATTGTAATTGTGATTTTGGCGATGTTGGCGCCGAGTATCTATGCAAGTATTTCTCCGTTTATCATTGGCGTTTTCCTTGTGAGTAGTTTAATCATCATCGGTTTTGGTGAATTCAAAATATTTAAATTTTTGAGAAATGCTTAATTTCAAAGATACGACCCTCAATAATATTATCGAACTAAGAGGTATTAGTCAAAGTTACGACGGAGGAGAATCCTATATTATTAAAGACTTGGACTTACTGATTGAAGACAAACCCGCGCAAGGGCAGTTTGTGGTCATCTTAGGGATGTCCGGTTGTGGGAAATCCACTTTGCTGCGCTACATGGCAGGCTTGCAAGACCCAACGAGTGGAAGCGTTTTAGTAAAAGATAAACCTGTTGGTAGGGACAATCGGGTGAGTATGGTTTTTCAACAATATTCTTCTTTGCCGTGGATGACGGTACTCGATAACGTTGCCTTAGCTTTACGCTACAATGGAATCGCCGAGAAGGAACGCAACGAAAAAGCGATGGAACTCATCGAAATGGTTGGCTTAGCAGGGCACGAGCATAAGTACGCACAGTACCCGACACTATCGGGAGGACAATTACAGCGCGTCGCCATTGCGCGAAGCTTAATTGCCAATTCTGAAATTTTGCTAATGGATGAACCCTTTGGTGCCTTGGATGTAAAAACAAGATTGCAGATGCAAGACCTTTTAGCGAGCATTTGGAAAAAATTTCATCCGACCATTGTTTTCGTAACCCACGATATTTCGGAAGCGGTATATTTGGGCGATGATATTTATATTATGAAGTCCGCGCCTTCCCAATTCGTAGAACACATCTCCGTCGATCTACCGTTCAGTCGAGAACGTGCGACGAAGCGCGAACCTCGATTTGTAGAACTGGTTAATGAGGTGGAAGACCGTATGGTTAAAGTATCGGAAATGGGCTAAGCGTTTACTTGCTTTCGCAAAAAAATAAATTTCAAAATTGAATCCTAAATTTAGTGCCTTTGTAGGTGCTCGCTAATCAGACTTCGCTATGAAAGATTTTGTCAAAAAAATTGTAGAATCCTATCCTCAACTTAAATATAGCTTACTCGAAGCACAGACCTTCGATGCGGAACATTACGGTTTTCCCGAAATCTATTACACGATGATGGAAACGGATGATGCTCGCGTGGCAGCATTCACGGATGCTTTTGAGCAATATGATGGGCTCAAAGATGCAGTTGTTTGCGAGGCGGGTGTGGGGACTTTAGCTTTGACGAAACACTATTTACCATACGTCAAAAAAGCCTACCTGATTGAAAACAATCCAAACGTTATTGATTTTATTCGGGCGGAATTAAAGCGCAACAACTGGGAAGATAAGGTTGAACTGATGGTCGGCGACGCGATGAAATTAGCGTTACCAGAACAGGTTGATTTTATCATTGGAGAATTGATGAGTATCTATTGTGCCAACGAATATCAGGTGCAAATTTTTCGGCACCTCCGACAGTACTTGAAACCCAACGGGAAGTTGATGCCAGAGAAAATTTTGAACCGAATCCAACTCGGTACCACTTCTTTTGATGCGGAACATACGCACTACCCATTAATGTTTACCCGCCATTTACCCAACTTAATAACCACACAAGAAGCGGTTAATACAATTGATCTTTATCGAGAAGAAAAAGACGAGATCAAGGTTACCGTTAATTTAAAAGCTTTACTCTCAGGGACTTTAAATTGTGCTTATCTCAGCTCTTGGGTACAAACTGCGGAAGGCGTCAACTTTACGGGAACGGATAGCTTAATGCCGCCTACGGTGATCAAACTCGCTCAACCCGTCACGGTGAAAGCAGGACAAGCAATTGCACTTTCCGTAAGCTTTGGTTATGGGACGAGTTTAGAAGAAGCTCGTTTTGAAATACTAGCATAAGAATTGCTAAAAACACATTTGCTTAAGCAATTTGCCTACTGAACTTTAAATTTCCAAGCCAAATCAAGACTGAGGATATGCTCGTATTGAAAACTAGGCTTAAGATCAAAACGATAAAAACTAGGTCGATAAACGATTCCCAAATGAAAGGAACGACTCGTCTGATAATAAACGGGAAAAACTAAACCCATTGTCCAGTGCATCGTACGCTTGGGAGATCGCGTAGGTGGTGGCACTTCAAATCCACCACGATAATTTACCCGCCAAGTATTTACCCCGGCCGCAATTCCGTAGCCCAAAGACCAACGATGAAACTTATGAGAATTGGCCAAGCTGAGATAGGTAGCAGCCGAAATCGTATAAGTTCCTTCGTATTCGATTGCAGCGGGCACCGGAATGGGCGCATCAAGCATTGCACTCGCCTTTAAGCTTAGGTATTGGCGTCGTCGGTGATAATAATCTAGTCCCAAGGCAAATCCCAAAAAACCGGTACTCCGTTTTACATCTGGTTCTCCCGACGGCTGAAAATAAAAGTTATTTAGATGGGGTAGGGAAGTATGCAGGAACCAACTTCCAATATCATACTCCCAAGCGAACCTAGATTGCAGAATAGCGGTATCTAGGACGTGGAGGTAGCGATGCTTGTGATAGGTAAATCGTTTAGGTTTATTTAATTCATAAATAAATCCTAAATAAAGCGGCGAGAAGAAATTGAGATAGTACGCCGCAGAATTCTTTGCGTGGAGTACTACACTATCTTTTAAAGTACCATTTTCTAGCTGGATGACTTGTCGTTCGGAAGATCGAGTGAGGGTGAAACTGGCATCCCGCCGCGTCAAGGTATCACCGAGGTGTACCATCCGGAGTGGCTGGTTTGCGTGTAGTTTTACTTTTACAGTTGACCGATTGAGTACTGTTGCACAGGAACTAAAAATGGTGCTTAAGCAAAGTAAGTAAGCGCCCAAGCTAAGATAGGAGCAGCGCGCTTTTATTTTTATAAATCTGACCGAAATAATAGCTTGGCGAAGAATCATGTTGTTTTAGTTTTACTTTAAATATTTAAAGCGGTAGCGCGTGCAAAAGATTTTAGCAACCACTTTCATTCTTTTTTCTAAAAAGAATCTTTACCAGATACTCCTAAAACTAACGCTTTCCCTTGCCGTTACGATGCTTCCTTTGTTATTAAAACGATATCAAAACCAATAATGTCGCGCCAACCTTCTGCCCGTTGCGTATCGGCTAAATGAAAAGGCGTAACGTGGTGCCACAAATCGTTACCATAGATTAACTCCTCTCCCGTATCCGCTTGAAAAATAAATTCTCCT
>CALFBG010000135.1 GCA_937951685.1 uncultured Saprospiraceae bacterium
AAATTGCACATTTTTCCAGCATCGTTATAAAAAATCCTTTATATTTGCAGCCGATCTTTATTAGAATGGTCGCGTGGCCGAGCGGTTAGGCAGAGGTCTGCAAAACCTTGTACAGCGGTTCGAATCCGCTCGCGACCTCAACATTCGACAAAAGCCTTTTGATACGCAATGTATTGAAAGGCTTTTTGGTTTGGGAGTGAGGTGGCGTACGTTTCGTCCTTGAAACGTACGCCATCTTTTGCTTTACTGTTCCTTTTCTTAAAACTTTCTTTCTCGATTCCTCCTTGCCCGTTAGGGTATGATAGCTTTGTGTTTCACTAGCTAAATTTCTTACCCCAACCTGAGCGCAAACGCAATGGCTACAAAGTGAACCTAGCAAAAGGGTTGAAATACTTGATGAGACGGGTAATTATACGCTTTTGTATTATATTAAATAGACATATATTGTCTTTAATAGATAGAGGTAGTCAACAGCATTTCTTATCTGATTCCTTAGGTTGATGCCATCCTTCTTTTTAATAAAAATGAATACCCTAAAAAAGTCAAAATGAAAAAATTTGAATTTCGAATTAATTTCCCGGAGCAAACAGTAAGTACTGCTTTCAGGCTGGAAGTCTTTAAACTTGAAAATGGAGAAGCACAGCTAGTTGGTGCCCAAGAAAGCTCCAGTGCTACCTTTGAAATGGAAATTATCACAGGTACCGCCGAGTATCTTTATGCCATAGCGATTCCGCTTTTTGCTAATCAAGAAAACAAAGTAAATGCGCAGCTACTTTATCAGTTTTTCTCTGTTTTCCACAAAACATCAAGGATGATTTCGCTTGGTATACCCGAAAGCATCGCGAATATCTATTCGTTTGCTCAATTCATCAGCATCGCACCTGAAACTTCCAAAGTACAACTTTCGGGGAGCGATCGCCAATTGAAAATTGCTAATAAGATGAGTAATAATTTTATCCATCCCGATGGAAAGCTTTCGAAGGTAATCAGCAGTGCTCCAAATGGTTTGGAAACGAACAGTCTAGCTTTATTTAATTTCTTATCTAATTTGTGGCAGTATTGCATCGTCGATTCAGCCATTTGTTCTTCTTTCCTACAATTATCAAGTATTGATTCAACGGTAGACTCTCTTTTGGAAGGAACCTTAAACTTGGTTCATTATCCATTTACCAATGTAGCGGAAATATATAATTTAGTAGCTGCTCAAACGCCTGTTTTTACTCCTTCGTTGTCTTCGCTAAATTTACCTGCTGGAATTTCAAAAGTTCCAAGTCAGTGGACGCTAACGATTAAAGTCAATGATTCGGGTGCTCGTAACTTTTTGATTGCTGGCGTTGGGCTCTTGGCTTTTGATCAGGACGATAAAGTATGGCTGACTAATAATGTAAGAGCAGGAACTTCTCATTCCAGTACTTTCTGTACGGTACTCAATTGCGATGGATCGCCCGCTGATTTTTCTCCTTTGTTTGGGGGAGGATTATTAGGCGCAGGGTTTGGCATTACGGCTAGTCCAGCAGGAGATAAAATATATATCGGAAATTTTGGTTGGGGACCAACGCAGTGTAATCCTGAGTTCGGAAGTATATCGGCGTTCAGCCACGAAGGAAAAGTAATTAGTCCGTCGAGTGGATATACGCAGCAAGTTCGGAGAGCACAAGGAATGAATTTTGACAGTCAAGGCAATCTGTGGATTTGTTCTTGGGGAAGTCAAGCTCCAATCGATGGTTCTTCGGGGTCAATTTATGACTTTAAGGATGCGCCAAGTGCGGTGGTGGTTTATTTAGGAGGCGATCCAGAACGGGCGATTAGCTACGAATTTGCAAATCCCAATTATGAAACCTTTGATTTGGTGATTGATCAGGATGATATGGTTTATGTATCGAATGGCGGCGATAAGAAGCTTGGCGTAAAATCATCTGTTTATAAATTGCAATTAGACGGCGATCAAATCCAAATGATTACTTTTTGGGAAAGTAACTACGTCAACAAAAAAGAGGAAACCGGATACGAATCTTTTAAGCAAATTAATTTAAATTCAGAAGGGGAAGTTTTTGTCGCTGGAGTAGCTTCTAACCGAATCGTGAAACTAGATCAAAACCTGAATTATATAAAAGATTTCACCAATCTCATCAGCGCTCCTTGGGGCGTTAATTTTGATACGAATGACGTGATGTACGTTGCCAATTTTGTCACGGATCAAGTAACGGCCACCAAGGCCTCAAATAGCCTTGATATGGATGGTCCTTTTGGTGTAACGATTATCAAAAACGAAGCGGAAGATACGGCTCAACTCCTGACGTTGCCCACCGGAGGCAGACCTGTTACCTTAGCGAACGGCGCGCCACTCTACGGCAATCGAAACGATCATCGAACCCACTGTTTTCAACCCCTCATGCGCTTGACCGCAACTAGTATTGACCGGGCAGGCAATCTTTGGGCTTTAAATAATTGGAAACCATCGCTCAAGGTAGATACTTCGGACAATCCAGGAGGAGATGGTGTAGTGATTTTTGTGGGCGTTGCAGCGCCTAATAGGTAGGATTTAAAAGTTGTAAGATTTCAAGTACTAACACAATTTAATAGCAAATTAATTTTGTCTTAGTACTTAAATAGGGGCGAGCCAAGTATATTGGAGCGCCCCTGTCTTTTTTTTATTTGAAAAGGATGAAAGTTGTGGCTGCTGTTTTGTTTTGTTTTGTTTTGTTTCATTTCATAGTATTATGGTGGACTTAGTACTTACCTCGTATAAAAGTATTAATGAAAAAGAGGCGGGAAAAAGAAAATAGTTTATGTATTTGTATTGTTTGAAATTACCTTGTTTTACATTTTCTGTAAAACACGAACAACAAACTACTACTATTTGAGGATACCACAGATTTTAATAAGCGTTATCTTTACCAAAAAAGTAACCAAGGCTTACACTGACTTTAATCGCAAGTATTTTTTTGTTAAAAATAGAAAAACGAAAGCCTTAATTTTATCCAAATTTATTATCAATAAGCCCTCTAAATCAATGCGACCCTAAACCTGAAAAGCCATTACTCATCAGGTAGTCTTACAGCCAAAATGAAAATATATGAATCTACAATTTTATTTTTATGATAAAAAGAGATCTAGCAGAGGTCTAATATTTTTAGCCAGTAATTTTAGTGATAAGCTAACAAGAAATTTTTCTACTGGCTGGAGTAAGTATTTTTTATGCATTGGTTTTATTTGCTTGTTGCCTTTTTGTTTAAAAGCTCAAGAGTGTGGAAGTGAAGGTTTTGAACTTTTAATTGAGACTAGTCTTGGAACTGGGCAAGTATGTGAAAACTCAACGGCTGATGTTTCTGTTGATGTGACACCTGAATCTTTTTATCCACTTGATGAAATAGATTCCATCCAATGGATATGGTATGTTGACTTACCAGGACAATCTATCTCTTTTGAAGATATTATTGGAGAAGACGATCTTCAAGAAACAACGTTTTCGCCTTTTACGTCTACTGCTCAGAATAGTCATGTTTATGATGAATTGACAAATCTAGGGTGTGGCGTTTTAGAACAACTGGTCACTATCTCTCCTAATACGATTGAGATGAGTATAGGAACATTTGGTTTTGTTACTTGTGATGATGGAAACGTAGAAAGACATTTTAATACAGTAGGTTTTGATCTACTACTTGAACCAAGAGCCAGTTTAGATATCTCACCCTCCACGATTTGTTTGAATCAAACGGCTGAGTTCATCAATATAGGTTGCTTTGGAGACACAAACTTGAGTTTCTGGACATTGGATGGAACGGTTATTCAAAGTAATGGAAATGATGTAATACCATTTATTCCAACCGAAGCTGGAACATTTGAAGTGTGCCTAAACTTGGTTAATAGTTGTGGAACAGACGTAGCCTGCAAAAATATTACGGTTGTTCCTGAACCAGACGCTTTATTTAGTATCCCACCAGAACTACAAGACGGAGAAGGATGTGCGGGGACTTACGAATTTTGTAATATTTCGGATACGGTTAATTTTTATAATCAAGAATATTATTGGGGTGTTTACTTTCAAGGAAGCTTACAAGGTCAGTTGGATACAACTGACTATAAAACCTGTTACGACGAAACCTTCTCCACACCGGGTATTTATGAAGTAGTTCTAACGGCTACTAACTTTGCCTGTGATACGGTGCAACATAGTTTTAGTTTTACTATTGTTGAATCTCCAACGGTGGAGTTGGCTGATCCTGACCCATTTTGTATTTCTACCTTTACGGGCTATACGCCAAATGTAACGTATACTGGAAATATTATAGATTATAGCTGGACTTTTGATAATGGTACTCCTGATAGTTCTACTGATCCGATGCCTACGGGTATCATGTTCCCTGTTGGAACACACGAAGTTAATCTAGCCATCAATAGTATATGTGGTGTACAAAACTATCAAACGACCGTTACAATTGATACATTTGAAGTTATCTCCTTTAGTACTATCGACGATACTTATTGTATTGGACAAAATGATACCTTAAAAATCACCGCTGATCCTCCCAATGGTACTTGGAGTCCAAATATTTTCCTAAACGATTCTTGTTTAGTTATTGATGATTTATTAGTAGGTGCTACTACCGCTACTTATAGCATTGGCTCCGGTGCTTGTCTTTCCAGCGAAAGTATTACCATTAATGTAATAGATACCACCGTTATTACATTTGCAGTACCGATAGAAACATTTTGTGAAAATGATGGAATTATAAGCCTTCAAGGCTTCACGCCAGCAGGAGGAACTTGGTCTGGGACAGGAGTCATTGATGCGGTTAATGGCTTAATTGACGTAGGCATTATTGGTGCGGGGAATGCTGCTTTGATATCGTATAGCTTTACGAATAGTAACGAATGTGAATCTATCGCTAACAAAACCATCATCGTTGAAGGATTACCTGAGGCGACCTTATCACAAGATTCACTTTTGCTCTGTGATGTTCCGGGCAATGTTGATCTAAACGTCGAATTAGCCCTTCAGGTTTTGCCTGATTATACGGATGAATGGATTGGTGATTGCGTTACGGCAGCAGGAATACTTGACCCTGTTTGTCTGGGGATTGGAAGCCATATTTTGGAGTATGTTATTTTTACGCCTAATAATTGTACCGATACCACTGAGATTACGATTGTCGTTGAGCCTTTTCAAGCAGCTAATGCAGGAGAAGACTTTAGTGAATGCGTGAGTGAAGGTGCGACGATTACATTAATAGGTATGCCGGAAGGTGGGACTTGGACAGGTTTTAATATTGCTGCGGATGGTGTCATCACCATTGATGGAACGATGGAGGGCGATTATGATTATACGTATACTTTTGGTGGTGCCAACTGTGAAAATCAAGATGTCGTCACGGTCAATATTATTAATTTAAATGACCTTTCTGCTAGTCTTCCTGACTTTTGTGAAACCGAAACTATCGTTACGCTTCCAGATGGGATGCCCGCAGGAGGAACTTGGCTATACAATGGCAATGCACTAGCTAATAATGAAATTAATATATCAAGCATAGGTCCTGGTAATTTTGTCTTAGCCTATGAAGTAGAAGCTGCTACTTCTGGCAATGATACCTGCACCAATTCCATTGCGGTTAATTTATTTATAGATGCCCTTCCAAATCCAATAATTGAAATTCCCGCGGATCTTTGTATCAATGTTCCTTATACTATTACCAATAATACGACCGAAGTGTATACTTCGTGGAATTGGGATTTTGGTAATGGTTTTACCGCTACGGGGCTAACGCCTACCTTTGAATATAGTGCAACGGGAGACTATGTCATCACCCTAAATATTCAAGACACAGTATGCCAAGAAACATTCACTTGGAATGTATCCGTTTCTGCTCCGCCACCACCGCTCGATTTTGCCTTAACTCCTTTGAGTGCGGATTCTTGTGAACTATTAGAAGTTTCATTTACGAATCAAAGTCAGGTTGATCTTAATGTAACAGATGTCATTTATATTTGGGATTTTGGTAATGGGATGCTAGATACGACTTATTCGGTAAGTGAATCTCCTGCTAATGTTTTTTATGAAGCTTACGATAAAGATACTATTTATACTATTACCTTATCGGCCTTGAATAATTGTGGAGATGTGATTCCTGCAACGGCTTCTGTTTATGTTAAACCCAAACCGATTAGTCAATTTAGTGCAGACTTTGAAAGCTATTGTTCTGGTGCAACGGTTAACTTTATCAACTCAAGTGTCGGTAATCCTGAAAATACAATCATTGATTTAGGAGATGGTTCTCCACTAATTTTCGATTACCCTTTTGATACTTTGTCTTATCAATATTTTGTAGGAGAGGTAGCTGAAATATTTACGGTGCTATTTATTAGTATTAATCCATGTGGGCGAGATACCGTTATCAATACCGTGGAGGTTTTTCCGGTAGATGTCGTAGCGGCTTTTACCGTGGAGGATAATGGTGTATTTTGTCAAAATACAGATTTTTGCTTAGCAAACGCAGCTACGCCAGGAGCTACAGTTTGGTATGATATGGGAGACGGGAATACACTTTTTGCGGCGGATACTTGCTACGCTTATGCTTTAGACGGTGCGTACACCATCACCCAATTTGCACTCGATAATTGTGGTGGTTTAGACACCTTGCAAATTCCAGTTTCCATCGTACCAGCACCAGTGATTGCAATAGCTGATGTTAACCCTCCTTGCTTAGGAGACACCGTAGCATTAAGCTTGTCTACACTCAGTAATGATGTTGTTAACGTTGTGTGGGATTTTGGCGATGGCAGTACCGCTAGTGAACAAAATCTTTTTCACTTTTTTGAAACTTCAGGGTCGTATACGATAACCGCTACGGCTACTACGAATGAATCCTGTTCGACGACCGCTACGACCATTCTTCAAATCGAAGCCTTAATAGATGTTTCATTTTTGATGGAAGACTCCATTTGTGTAAGTGAGCCCATTGCGCTAGAGAACACTTCTAATGGATCGGGCTATGCTTGTAGTTGGTCGATTGATGAAGCCGCACTTGTGCCCGGTTGTAATATTGTGACAACTTTTGAATCAATGGGGATACATAATATCACCCTCACCTTAACCGACAACAATACGGGGTGTGAAAGTAAAAAAGATTCTGTCATATTCGTAAGACCAACGCCATCTGCTGCATTTGAAATAGACTTACTGGATAGTTGTAATCAAAATAGGATTCGCGTGATCAATTTTTCAACAGATGCCAATACGGCATTGTGGAGTTTTGGGGATGATACTAGCTCTTCCTTGTTGGATTCAATTGAACATATTTATGCTCCGGATGATGAGTATGAACTTACTTTGATGGCTTCGTATGACGGTATTTGTTTTGATACGCTTAGTCAGCCGGTTGTGGTACCCGTAAGTCTTAGTTCGATTATTGGTCTTACAAACACGAATGGATGTGATCCTTTTATCCCTAATATTCAAAATCAAAGTACAGGAAATAATTTAATTTATAATTGGTCAACGAGTAATGGACTTAACTTTTTTGAGGAACAAATCGCTCCTAGTTTTATTACCAATTTACCTTCCGAAGATGTTATTATCCAACTCATTGTGATAGATGAAATGACAAGTTGTGCGGATACGAGCGATCTTACGATAACCGTATTCGATACGCCAAGTGTTTCGCTACTCGCCGATAATGTTTCTTGCCATGGAGGATCAGATGGTGCCGTTACTAGTAGTATCACTGGTGGATCACCAGCCTATCAGTATGATTGGTCTGTTTTAGGAAATGCCAACACGATCACGGAACTTTCTGTTGGTACGTATACGCTCACGGTTACGGATAGTAATAGCTGTACGGCGATGGACTTGGTAGAAATTACTCAGCCCACACCGATTGTTATTGCAATTGATCATTTACAAAATGCCACCTGTGCGGGTAAAGAAGATGGTGCCATAAGTGTCATCGCAAGTGGTGGAACTACCAATACTGGAAACGAATTTCTGTATGACTGGAATATCGACCTCCCACTATCTCAAGATACTTTAAGTTCAATTTCTGAATTAGGCGCAGGTTTTTATACCGTTATCGTTACGGATGAATTGGGCTGTACCGCAACGGAAAATTTTACAATTGAAGATGGTTATGCATTAGCAGTCATTGACACGGCTTTAGGGATTTCTTGTGAAGGTATGGTTGATGGTCAAATTCAGATTGCTGCCATTGAAAATGGCTTTCCTAACTTTTTAGCTTTACTAGAAGGTACGCAATCCGATACCATCAATAGTGATGCAGGAATATTTAATTTCAGGAATTTACCGGAAGGAGATTACCGCTTAACCATTATTGATCAAAAAGGCTGTACCTATGAAGAAACGTACTTGGTACCAGCATGGCAAGATCCAACGGTAAGTATCTATGTAGACAAGCCGGATCTATATCGATGCGATAGTGCATTCGTTATCGCGAATGGTATTGGTAGTGATCTATCTTATCAATGGTTCCCTGCCGTTAATTTTTCTTGTCTTAATGAAACCTGTGATTCAATGAAGGTATCACCAGAAAATGATATTACCTATGAACTTAAGGTTACGGATGAAAGAGGATGCACCGTTACCGATGAAGTTACGTTTACGGTTGACGAAGATCGAACGCTTTTTGTACCAACAGCCTTTACGCCCAATGGTGACGGAAATAATGATATTTTTAGAATAAGAGCGGGAGAACACCAAGCATTTTTGCTGAGTGAAATTACTTCTTTTAATATCCTAGATAGATGGGGCAATGTCTTGTTTGTCGCAGAGCAATTTCACCCATTTGAAAATTCAGCAATTGGCTGGGATGGTAATATCGAAGGCGTTAAGGCCCCAAATGATATGTACGTTTATTGGGCGGAACTCCAGTTTTGTGATGGCGATAGTGAGATTATTAAAGGCTATATTCAGTTAATTAGATAACCAACTTACAAACTACTTATCATGAAGTTATTTATATGTATACTAGGCATTTTCTTTGCTTCCAACTTAGCGGCGCAAGGCATTCATTTCTCTGATAATCGTGAAATGCCAATGCAGCTCAATCCTGCCTTTACAGGTATTATCCATAATAATTATATCCATCGCTTGCTAGTCGCTCACCGTCGTCAAGGCAACGCTATTCTGGGGAAAAGTGAGTTTGAGACTTCTTATTTGTCTTATGATCGTAAACTAGGTTTGTGTAGAGGTGAAAATGCGATGTTTATAGGAATTGGTCTGGAATTACTACACGATCAAGTCGGGGTTAGTATTGGTAAAGATGCACAGTTTTATCATCGACAAGAAGTCAATATAAATGCTTCTTTAGGCGTGAGACTAAATGATGCTAGCTATCTAGTTGCAGGTTTGAGAACAGGTTTATTGTCCCATGGCTTGAGTGATGAAAACTTAACTTTTGATAGTCAATTCGATGGACGAAATTTTGATGATCGCCTGTCTACACTAGAAGAATTTTCAACAGAACGACTCTTTTACTTTGATATTGGAGCGGGCTTGTTACTCAGGGGGGCAATTAATAACAATGTGCTGAAAACTTATGAAGTAGGCATTTCTTTTATGCACCTCAATAATAAAAAGAAAAAATTCTTACTTAATTCTATTCAGGAAGAACTCGGTAAAGAGTATAGGGTTCATGGAAAAGTTGATTTTGTATTTAATCGAAAGTTTAGAATAAGCCCATCTTTTATTCTTTATAAATACGGTGCATTAATTGGCGAAAACGGAAAAGAGTGGCAAGTAAGACCTTCTGTAGAATTTCCTTTGTTGAAAAACTGGATTCCTACCGTTGGTATGAGAATTAGTAATTTCGCTAATCGGGGCAGTAATCTTGATGCATTAGTTATGAGCTTAAAATGGAAACCTTACGCTGGAATGGGCGGTACAAATAATAAGAAAGATAACATGATCGTTGGAATAAGCCTTGATTTAAATGTATCTCCTCATCTAGTAAACGCAAGTAGAGGCTTCGGTGCATTTGAAGTTTTTCTGACGCGTTACTTTACCGGTAGCAAAAATAGGTCTCCTTGTTGTCCATGGAGTAACACTAAAAATCAAGTCTTTTATTAATGAAGTTGTTTTAAAATAGATCGTAACTATTCAGCCCTTTGGGCTGAGATTTAAGAAATAATGTTTATTTTTTCGGATGCTTCCAAAAGAAATAGAAGATCTCATCAAAACACTTCCGGCAGAAAGCCAAGGAGTAGTAAAGGCTATTGCCCTGATATATGAGTCTAAGGTTCAAAAATTAGAAGCCCGAGTTAAAGAACTCGAAGATCAAATCTCAAAAAACAGTAGTAACAGTAGTAAACCTCCTTCAACAGACCCTTTTTTTAAGCCACCTAAAAGTCTTCGGAAGAAGACAGGGAAAAAGGTTGGTGGTCAAAAAGGACATCAAGGGGATACCCTAAAAATAACTGATCATCCAGATGAAATCATATTTCATAAAATAGTTTTTTGTGACTGTTGCAAAAAAAAGCTTAGCAATCAAAAAACAAGTCGTATTGAACGGCGTCAGGTATACGATATACCACCACTTCATATTAAAGTGACAGAGCACCAATCAGAAGTCAAAGTTTGTAGTTGTGGACACACTAATAAATCTTTTCCACTAGGAGTAAATCATTTTGTTGGCTATGGTGCGAATATAAAAAGTATGATGGTTTATTTGCAAAACTATCAACTGCTACCTTATCAAAGAACGACAGAATTAATAAGCGACCTGTTTAATCATAAGCTAAGTAAAGGTACCTTGTTTAATACTGCTAAAAGTGCTCATGATAGATTAGAAGTCTTTGAAACTCGTCTTAAAGAACTATTGGTGAATTCTACCGTCGTTGGTTTTGATGAAACGGGTTTTCGCCTAATCTGCAAAAGACTGTGGCTTCATAGTAGCTCTACAATAAAACATGCCTATTACGAAGTCCACCAAAAAAGAGGAACAGATGCAATGGATGCGATCAATATTCTTCCAAGTTTCAAAGGGGTAGCTGTTCACGATTTTTGGCGAAGCTATTACAATTATCCCTGTAAACATTCGCTATGCAATGCACATTTACTACGAGATTTAATCTTTATCAAAGAACGTTTTAAGCAAAGTTGGTCAGATGAACTGATTAACCTACTTCTAAAAATGAAAGCGTCAAAACAAAGAGCAATTGACAAAGGAAAATCTGCTCTAAATAAAATAACGCTAAGAAAATATAAAAAACAATACGATTTAATTATTCAAAAAGGCTTTAACGAAAATCCATACCATCCACCCAACAAAAAGAAGGTGGGCAGAAAGAAAAAAACGCCAGCGCTCAATTTATTAGATCGTCTAAAAAAACATGAAGCCGATGTTTTAAGATTCTTTTTTGACTTTAATGTTCCATTCGATAACAATCTTTCAGAACGTGATATTCGGATGATGAAAGTCAAACAAAAAATATCTGGTTGTTTTAGAAGCTTACAAGGAGCCAATATCTTCACCAGAATACGAAGCTTTATCGTTACTGCTCGTAAACAAAACTTCAATGCATTTGATGCGTTGAAAAATTTGTTTAGCGAAAACTCTATCTCTTTTTATTTAACCAGCTCTCTTTAGAGCTGAATAGTTACGATTATCTTAAAAAAAAATACGGACATAGATCATCTTCCAAAGATCTCAACCTTAGCAAAAGAAGTAAAAATTCAACTCTTATTCACCGCAGCAATAAAACCGACTAAAGCGCTTCTGCACCAATTACAAGCGTTCGGACT
>CALFBG010000136.1 GCA_937951685.1 uncultured Saprospiraceae bacterium
CGACTGGCGTCCCCTTAGGAAGCATCGCGTTGTTAGTCGTCACTGCCAATGGCATTCAGCTCAGCGCTTCTGAAAATGATTTTGGTGGAATTAGTTTAAATGCCAAAGCAACAACGGAAAACGCAGCTACTTGGGATGGAATGAATGTTAATTTATATGATGGTTCTACGGCACCAGAAGTATTGACCAATTTGGATGCAACATGGACAATCGACATTGGAAATATGGATGAAGTGCTCGATGTACTTTTGGTGATTCCTTATGGAGGTGGTTTGTCTTGGTAGCTAAGGTTGGCTTGAAAATAGCTAGCTGTTTTTTCTTGTGATAGTTTGCAAGAAATCAATACGCTAGATAAGCTAACCAATTTAGTTCAGTTATCATCAATACAATAGCATTGATGTAAAAAGAATTAGACCTTTGAGGATTCAATCTATTCGAACAGTTCGAAGGCAGCGTACTGCAACGGAAGAAAATGTTCGAGTTAAATGTTTTACGCCGTAGAGCAGTATTGAAATTTTTAATGTCGCTTTTTTGTTGAAGACTAAGTTTTGTTATTTATTTTGCCCCGTGGTCATGTTAGTAGCAAAATTACGTCTAAAAAGAATTGAGTTTTTGAAAAAAAATATGACCAAAGACCTTGATTTTTTTATTCAATGTTTTTATATTGCAACATATTTACATTACTTATTCATTCGTACGGAGTAGCTTTCTTTAACTGCAAAAATAATAAGTCTCGCTCCGTTATTTAGCAAGTTTTCGCTTTGTAATATTTAAGTCCCTGCATCATCTGTATGTAGTTGATAATGAATTAGTACTCCAACAACACAGTTTTATATATTGTAAAAATACTAGTAGCCGATTGGGTGAAAGCCATGCGATTGTCCAATCTGTTTATTGCTTTGTAAGATGGTCTTTGTGATCCTACAAAGCTAGTAAGGCTATGTGTATACAAACAGATTTTAAGTTCATCTTGCTCGTCAGACAGGTTCTGTGGTCTGGTGGATGCTTGTGTGGTTTTTTTGCTTACTGGCAGGTAAACTGAAGTTGGGCTATTGTCCAACAAGGTGGAGCCTGCTTTAAATGGCATCAGTTTTAACCTAGGGAATAGCTGCTGTCCGCGCCGATTAAGCTGAACTTTACATCAGCTGAAATTTTATTTTTTGATTTAGAGCTTTGTTTGCGTTAAACGCTAACAGGGTAATTGCTATGCCTAGTGCTGAAGCATAAATCTAGCTTATACGGCATTCAATATAATCCTGAAATACTATGTGGAAGGGATAGAACTTGTCATACGATTTATTTTAAAACAAATTTCTCTTTGGATGAAATAATTATACTGTAAACATGAATAATACCTACCGAAAAAGAAAGCAATTACCTACTCGTAAGAATGAATGAAAATTAAAATATTTATAAACAAAAAAAAGAACAATGATGAAAAGAATCTTATTAAAGAATTGCCTAGTTATTGTACTCGGGATTTTCGTCGCTTGGCCTTCGGTTTATGCGCAGCTTAATATAGGTGGCGACCCCTTTAGTTCTGAATATGATTTTCGGCAAGATGTGCCCGTTGAACGTATGCCCGCAATTAATCTCGCGCAACTTCGAGCGGAAGATGAAAGAGACGAACGAAACAATGAACCTCCTCGCTTTGGTTTCGGTCATGAAGTAGATTTGAATTTGTACAATGCTGGTAGTTGGTACGAACTACCGAATGGGGATAGAGTGTGGCAACTCAGTTTTTACTGTCCCGATGCTATTTCTATAAACTTTTTATTCGAGGAGTACTGGTTGCCAGAAGGAGCGGTACTGTATATTTATAATAAAGATAAGTCTCATCAGATTGGTGGATTTACTGCTAGAAATAATAAGGTTAATGCCGATCGTAGTCCTCGAGGTTTTGCGACGGGGCTGGTGTATGGAGACTTTGTAACCTTAGAATATTACGAACCTAAAACTGCGAGTGCGCCTGGCGTTATTTCAATCGAAAAAGTGGTGCATGGTTATAGAGTGATTGATATTCGGAAAGCGAATGCGCAAAGAACTTACGGAGGTTCAGGTAATTGCCAAGTGAATGTAAATTGTGTGGAAGGTGATAATTGGCAAGAAGAAAAAAGAGGCGTAGCCCTGATGGTGATCAATGGAACGCGTTGGTGTACCGGTTCATTGATTAATACAACTTGTGGAAATTTTGATCCTTTATTTTTAACAGCAGATCATTGCTTGCAAAACAGAGATGCGGTTACGAATCCAGATGCTTCTACCTTTAGTTTTATGTGGAATTACGAAACACCAGGTTGCAACAATCCCGGCTCAGAACCAGGTTTTTTCACAACTTCGGGCGCAACTGTTTTAGCCAATGATGATCGGGCGACTTCTGCTGACTTTGCACTTTTACGCTTAGATGAAGATCCGGCGGATTTATCGGGCTTTACGCCTTTTTATAATGGTTGGGATCGGAATAACAATCCTGGTGCTGGTGGTGTAGGAATTCACCACCCCGCTGGAGATGTTAAGAAAATTGCTACCTATGCGATGTCTCCCACTGGCGAATGTGGTGCCGCAAATGTAGGATTGCCAAGATGGTTTGAGGTCTTTTGGAATACGACCTTGAATGGACGAAGTGTAACGGAGGGCGGCTCTTCGGGATCACCATTATTTAATAATGGACATCGAATTATTGGGCAACTTTGGGGCGGTAATAGTTGTAGTGGAAACCCAAATTGTTCCGATCCTGCTGCCGACGAAGGATTGTACGGAGCCATTGCTTTCTCTTGGAATAATAATGGTGCCACAGATAATCGACGTCGCTTACGCACTTGGTTGGATCCTTGTAATACGGGCGATATGGTAATTGACGGAACGAGTGCTTGTCATACGAACTTATTCGTGAGTGATGATTTAAACTGGGCCGTAGAATTTGAAGCGAGTAGTACAATTACTGCCAATAATGTCATTACCGCAGGGTCAAATAATGGCTTAGGTGTGCGTTATGACGCTGGAGGTACCGTCAGTTTACTGCCCGGTTTTACCGCTACAAATGGTGCTCGCTTTCACGCTTTCATCGATGGTTGTGGAGGGACGAATCCTAGAAACGACGATATCATATATTATGATGGTTCGCAGGAAGTTGTTGAAACACTTTCCTCCACACAAGCTTTCGCAATCAACGCTTTTCCAAATCCTTTTTCAGAAGAATTAAATGTTGAGTTACGGCTAGAACAAGCTGGAACCGTACAACTTTCCTTATATGCTGCTAGTGGACAATTGGTCAAAACGATATGGGAGAATGAAAATAGAGATGCGGGTTTACACAATTGTCGAATTGATGGCAGAGAATTACCAAACGGAATGTACTTTTTACGTATCCAAGTAGATGGAGCGACAGAAGTAAAAACGGTAACCTTGAACCGATAATAAAAATTCAATTTTTTTTAATCTTTAAAAAAATCGTGTACTACCGTAAAGGTAGTATTCCATAAATAAAAAAATTATGAAAAATACAAACTTATATTTAGTCGCCTTTTTAATGTTTGCTTTTTTTAGTATTGACCTTCAGGCACAAACTTGGACTGCTTCGTCGAGTGAATTGTACTTGAATCCTACTTCGAGTAGAGTAGGGATCGGAGTAACCAATCCTTCGAATAGCTACAAACTACATGTATCGGGTGGCTCAACGACCAACGGAATTTATGCCTATACCAATAGAAATAGTACCTTCTCTTACGGTGCTTATGGATATTCTCAGTATGGTCGAGGACTTTACGGGGCAACTTCTACGGGCTTTGGTATTTATGGCTATGCTTCTAATTCTTCGGGGCACGCAGGTTATTTCAGTGGAAAGGTGCAATTGAGAGGTAATCTTCGAGGAAAAAGTAGTAATAAAGATTTCATTGTTAAGTGTGGAACAGAAGCGAATGAAACTGGACCTTATATGCATATGTACGGTACGGATCACAGTAGTAGTTCCGCTGGAAATATTGTTCTCGTGTATGGTGGTGCAACGAATAAGGGCAATGTACGATTGACACATTATAATGGATCAAGCTGGAGCACAAACGTACAGGTAAATGCTGCGGGTAAAATGTCCATCGGTACCACGAATACGCCTTCTTCTGTAGGTGGTGCAAATATCAGTGCTTACCGACTTTTTGTTCGTGGTGGTATCTTAGCAGACGAAGTACGGGTACGCACGGGATGGGCCGATTATGTTTTTGCGGAGGACTATCAGTTGACACCGCTAAGCAAAGTCGAAGCACATATTGCAGAGAAAGGTTACTTGCACAATACGCCTTCCGCTACGCAGGTAGAAAATGAAGGTATTGAAATTGGTGAAATCACAGTCAACCAGCAAGAAAAAATTGAGGAAATCTTTTTACACTTAATTGAGTTAAACAAAAAAGTGGAAGCCTTAGAAACGGAGAATGCGGCTTTGAAAACGGAGCTTGCAACATTAAAAAAATAGTAGAGACTTAGTACACTGTGTACTTAGTTCTAAATAGTTCTCCCTAAATGGCTCATTCGAGTGAGCAATATCTCATCCCGGGTTTTGGTTCTTCCAAGATTCGGGGTGAGTTATTTAAAGGAAGTTGGGAAAGCCAGCTGTGAGCCAATTGCTTGTAAAAAATGAGCGGCTTCTTGCATCGCAATCTCTACCGAAGGCGCGTGATCCATAATGGATTTTACCGTTTGAATTCCAGCTACGGGAAGGGCTAAAGTAGATTGGCCACAAACGATGATCAGCGGTTTTTGGTGTTGTCGACAAAGTTGGAGGATGCCACCGACGACTTTCCCTTGAAGCGATTGCGCATCTAATCGTCCTTCTCCCGAAATCACTATATCTGCTTGTTTGATTTTTTCCGCTAGATCAAACTGCTGGAGGAAGAACTGTATGCCCGAAATCAATTGCGCTCCAAAAAGTGCGACCATGCCTCCACCAATACCTCCGGCAGCCCCCGCTCCGGGAATTTGATCAATCGTTATTCCTCGGGTCTGCGTAAAGCATGACGCTAAATGCTGTAAGCCTTGGTCAAGTTGCGTTACCATGGCTGGTCTTGCTCCTTTTTGTGGCGCGTAGACTTGAGCCGCTCCGGTTTTTCCATAAAAAGGATTATTGACGTCGTAGAGGAGGCGAATATTTAAGTTGGCAATTTGTGCTGCTAGGGGAGTGCTGCGCAGCGATTGAATGTTAGATAGGTTTTTGCCAATGGGGCGTAAACGATTTTGATCTTTATCTAAAAAACTAAAACCTAAGGCTTGTGCCATTCCAATCCCGCCATCGTTGGTGGCGCTTCCCCCAATAAATAAGTTGATATTTTTAAAGCCTTTGCGAAAAGCGTCGAGGATTAATTCGCCGGTTCCGAGAGAAGTGGTTTCCATTGGGTTGCGCTCCGTTGTGGTCAGTAGTGCCAAACCAGAAGCTTTTGCCATTTCGATAAACGCGTCGGTTTGATTTGAAAAGTAGCTTGCTTTTATTTTTCGGAATAAAGGATCGTGTACTTCAACTTGATGCTCGGTGAGGGGTTCTAATTCGTGCAGTAAATCAAGGGAGCCGTCGCCACCGTCAGCCATTGCTTGTCCGGT
>CALFBG010000137.1 GCA_937951685.1 uncultured Saprospiraceae bacterium
ATAATTTCGACCAATCTAATCCTCATTTTCAGGATTGGCTCGATTCAACGATATGAAGTACTACTTTCTTTTACAATATCAAATGCTGCAACGACACTTGCGCGAATTTGGTCTTGCACCGATCGTGGGCTATCTTTTAGCAAGTCTTATTTTCCTAGGTGTTTCGGGACTCCTTTACTTCAAATTGCCTGCGACGGCGCCGTATATTTACGTTTTTCTAGCGCTGAGTGTCATTAGTAGTTTGGGGAAAACGCAACGCAATGATTTCTTGCAAGCGAACTTTCCAAAGCGAGCTTACTACAAATTGCGTTGCTTAGAAAATATAATTATCGCGCTCAGTTTTATGCTTTTTCTTTGTTACCAAGGAGATTTTATTTTCGCGCTCGCCTTGTTGCTCTTCGCGAGTCTGTTGAGCTTGGTCTCCTCCAATCGGCAGATGAGTTTCGTGATTCCAACGCCTTTTTATCGTTATCCTTTTGAGTTTACCGTTGGCTTTCGCCAAACTTTTCCCTTGCATTTGTTTGCTTATTTTTTGTGTTTCATGAGTGTTTGGGTGGGTAATTTTAACCTAGGTGTCTTCGCCCTTTTATTGTCCATCTTACTTTGTTGTCAATATTACGGGGAACCCGAAAACAATTACTACGTTTGGATTTATGCATTTACGCCACAAGCATTTATTGGGCACAAACTAAAAATTGCCTTCGCTTACGCAAATGTAGTAGCGGCACCCATTAGTTTCAGTCTGCTGTTTTTCTTTCCAGAAAACATTCTACTTGTATTGGGTTTACAACTCTTAGCCTTGATCTATCTAGCTGCCTTCGTTTTGGCAAAGTACGCGGTGTTCCCCCATCGGATTAACATCGCACAAGCGATCCTTTTGACGATCTGTTTCGCTTTCCCGCCCTTCTTGTTGGGCGTGATTCCTTTTTTTTACCGCAAATCTATTCACCAACTTAAGGCCAATTTGTCATGATGCAAATCGAAAATTTATCTAAGTCCTTCGGCTCAAAAGAGGTACTACAAAATATCCACCTTAGCTTGGAAGCCGGAAAGGTATACGGCGTAGTCGGACAAAACGGTGCGGGAAAAACGACCTTATTTCGTTGCATGGCGGGCCTAGAATCTTACTTTGGTCGTATCAACACCAAGTCCGATCAATTCAAAGATCGCTTAGGTTTTTTACCGACCAATCCTTTCTTTTTTGCCAAAATCACCGGCCGCGAATATTTGCAACTCCTTTGCAATGCCCGCCGCATTCCTTCCCCAAACTTCGAAGCGAAAAACATTTTTGAATTGCCACTCGACGAATACGCCATTAATTATTCTACCGGCATGAAAAAGAAATTGGCCGTCACGGGAATCTTGCTCCAACAAAATGATTTTTTCATTTTAGACGAACCTTTCAACGGCGTAGATATTCAAAGCAATATTCTCTTGACGGAGATTATCCTCCGCCTCAAAGCCTTGCAAAAAACCATCGTCATTGCTTCGCACATTTTCTCTACCCTCCAAGATACTTGCGACGAAATTCATTTGCTCGAAGCCGGAAAATTTCAACCCGCCGTCTGCAAAGCAGATTTTCAGCAACTAGAAAACACCATGAAAGCCATCACCATCGGGAATCGTTTGGATCAACTCGATTTGAAATAAATATCATTTTCAATCACGCTTCTTTTCAAAAAAATTGATTCCAATTCCTATGCAAACATCACCCAAAAAAATCTTAGCCATTTCTGGAAGTACCAAGCAAGGTGCTAGTAACGGTGCCGTTTTACGCTATTTAGCCCAGCACTTCCAAGATCGTTTGACGGTAGAGCTTTACGAAGCCATCGACACACTTCCGCATTTTAATCCAGATCTCGACCAAGCCATTCCACCTCCAGCAGTGCTTGCCTTACGGGAAAAAATTGCCGCAGCCGATGGTGTAATTTTCTGTACGCCCGAATACGTTTTTAGTTTGCCGGGCAGCTTGAAAAATGCGATTGAGTGGATGGTTTCTACCACACTTTTCTCCAATAAAGCGGTTGCCATCATCGTCGCCGCCGCTTCGGGAGAAAAAGCGATGGAAGCCCTCACGCTAATTATGACTACGATCGAAGCACGCATTGCTCCCGAGGCGAAGCTATTAATCAAAGGTATTCGTGGAAAAATGAATCCGGAAGGAAAGCTCCAAGATGAAAAAACGGAAGCACAACTCCGCAACTTAGTTGATGCTTTTCTGAAATCTATCCTCGCAGAGAACCCTCAGCCCGATAAATACGTTTAAAAAGTAGTTTCCGCTCGTTACTGCTTTTTACTAAGAAAGCCTTGTTTAAACAAATTGAAAATCATTTTTGCATGAAAGCGCCCGATAAAAATTCAAAGTTTCCTTTAGCCCATTATAACAAACTCTGCTTTCTAAAAAACTGCATCGACCAAGCCAATATTGAGATTGGCGATTATAGCTATTATGACGACTTTGAAGATGTGGAAAACTTTATCAAGCAAGTCAAGTATCATTTTGACTTTACGGGAGATCGCTTGATCATAGGAAAATTTTGTATGATTGCTTCGGGTGCCGCTTTTATCATGAATGGCGCGAATCATTTGACGGAAGCTATTTCGGCTTATCCATTTGCTATTTTTGGGAACGCTTGGGCGAATGCGATGGAAGATAAAACTTATCCCAATAAAGGCGATACACACATTGGGAATGACGTTTGGATTGGGCATCAGGCTACGATCATGGCGGGCGTGACGATTGGAGATGGTGCCATCATTGCCGCGCATTCCGTGGTAACCAAAGATGTTCCGCCGTATACGATTGTCGGGGGAAATCCCGCAAAAATGATTCGGAAACGATTCACGGATGCGCAAATTGAACAGCTATTGGAGTTGCAATGGTGGAACTGGGAAATCGAAAAAATTACCCAACACGTTCATCGTTTGACGAGCAAAGACTTTGATGCATTTATCGCTGCAGTACGATAGTTTTTTTTAAAAAAAAATTAATTACCTATGAGTTTCTTAACCGCAGAATGGAGAAAATTAGCGATGGCAAATTACGCCGTATCGGAAGCGGTACTACAGCCTTATCTTCCCGCGCATACCGTTTTGGACCAATGGAATGGCGTTTGTTACGTTAGTTTGATCGGTTTTCTTTTTGTGAATACGAAAGTGTTGGGGCTGAAAATTCCTCGGCACGTCAATTTTGAAGAAGTGAATTTGAGATTCTACGTGCGGCATAAAGATGGAGACGAATGGAAAAGAGGCGTCGTATTTATCAAAGAAATTGTGCCCCGCACGGCCATTACGCTGATTGCAAACACCTTATATAACGAACATTACGAAACTTGCCCGATGCGCCACCAGTGGTCCGCCAACGCACAAGAACGAACGACGCAGTACGAATGGGAAAAAGCGGGCAAATGGCATTCTTTTTCCGTGACTTCCGAATTGGAGGCACAACCGATTGCGCCCAACTCCGAAACAGAATTTATCACCGAGCATTATTGGGGCTACACCAAAGTCAACGATAAAACAAGCTACGAATACGAAGTCCAACATCCAAAATGGGAGGTTTATCCGATCAAGTCTTACGAAATTGACGTAGATTTTGGCAGCGTTTACGGAAAAGACTTTGCCCATTTAAATCAATTGACGCCTTCCTCGGTCTTACTGGCAGAAGGTTCCGCCATTAGCGTAGAAAACAAGCGAAAAATTTAATCCATTTACCATGAAAGCCGTTACCACTAAAATATTGCGCGAAGAATTAGCCACGCGTCCACCACAAGAATTGCTCAAACTCTGCGTGCGCTTGGCCAATTTTAAAAAGGAAAATAAGGAACTACTCAGCTATTTACTTTTCGAATCGCAGGACGAAGATCAATTTGTTAGAACTGCTAAAGAGGAAATTGAGGAGCAATTTACCACCATCAATACCAAGAGTTACTACTTCATGCGCAAAAGCATTCGCAAAATTCTGACGAATATCAAAAAACAGATCCGCTATTCTAAGAAAAAAGAAACCGAGGTCGAACTCCTACTCCATTTTTGTAAACAACTTCGCACGATGAGTCCTTCCTACAAAAGAAGTACCCGCTTACAAAGCATTTATAAAACCCAACTCAACATGGCGATGAAAGCCATTAGCAAACTGCACGAAGATTTACAGCACGATTACGAAGTAGAATTGTACGAATTGATGAATTAAGTATGAACTAAGTATGAACTAAGTATGAACTTAATCGCTAAGCTTTTGTTGAGATAAACGAGTTTGAACTGAAAACAAACTAAATTGATCAAAAAAATATTTCTTTCCTTCAGTCTATTATTGCTACTTGGCATCTTGGTCATTTGCGGTCTTTATTATGCAAGCGATCAACCGCTGGAAGCTTTGAAGGCAAAATGGACTTACGACAATTCGCAGTTTGTAACGATCGACGAAACGCCCGTGCATTATCGCATTAATGGTAGCGGAGAAACACTTGTTTTGCTGCATGGCACCGGCGCCTCTTTGCATACTTGGGCCGTTTGGACGGATACGCTTGCAAAGGATTTCAGGGTAATAAGCCTAGATTTACCGGCTTATGGCTTAACGGGTCCGCATCGCGGTGGCAAGTATACCTTGGACTTTTATGCACAATTTTTGGACAAATTTTTACAACGAATTGGCGTAGAGCAGTTTTCCTTAGCGGGAAATTCCTTGGGAGGAGGAATTGCTTGGCGTTATGCCAGTCTTTTTCCCGATAAAGTCAACAAATTGATTCTGATTGACGCAGTAGCCTATCCGCAAGCGAAGGAACCGCCGCTGGTTTTTCGCTTGGCTAAAAATAAGCTTCTCAGCAAATTGCTTTTGAAAATTTCGCCGAAGTTCTTATTTGAAAAAAGCATGAAGGAAGTTTATTATCAGGATGATTTAGTTGATGATGCCTTGATTGATCGTTATTACGAATTATACCTACGAAAAGGCAATCGGCAAGCGTTTATCGACCGCATCCGAACCATGCAGGCGGCTGATACGACGCTGCTGCAAAATATTCAGATTCCAAGCTTAATTATGTGGGGGAAACACGACGAATGGGTACGCTTAGAAAACGCCTACAAATTTGAGCGCGACTTGCCCCAGGCAGAATTAATCGTTTATGAAAAGGCTGGACACGTTCCCATGGAAGAAATTCCTATACTATCTGCTCAAGATGCTCGATCTTTTTTACAACGGAAAACAAAGCTAGCAGCAGAACAAGAGGAATGAGTAGCACTCCTTTGTAATTTGAAAATAAGGCGACGGAGATTCTCATTTAAGCAATACTAAATGATAATAAGAAAGCTAAAAGAGCGTTTAAACTAAAAGAATGATAAAAAGCTTGGAAAATGGTAAAGCTAAGCTGCAATGGTAGCACAATAGTACCAATTTTCAGCAAGACATATGTCAATTATAAGTAAAATGACTGTTTTTGATCACAACAAAAAAAATTCCCGCCCTTCCTGCAAAAAATAGGGAAAACAGCTTTTTTATTAAGCTTAGATAGTCTATCTTCGGGGTAAAGTAACCATAAAACAAGAATGTACGTTAATTTTATTGAAACGGTAACTTAACAAACCCGAATTACCCACATTTCAGCCATTTTTAGTAAAAAATAGACGGTTTGTTATTTGTACTATAGGTTTCCTTAGTAAGTAAAAAATTAATTGCCTTTCGATACATTATTGGCGCTAAATACTGCCAAACGAATCGCGCTTAATTTCGGTCAAAAATCTGTTTTAATGCGATTTAGCATGAGGTGTATAGCAAACGACTTATCAATCGCACTGCCTAGTAGAAAGTACAAAACCAAATAAAATTATAAAGTTAGTATAAGAAAGGATTTGCTTAAGAAGCCCCTTAAAAATATAAAGGAGCGGTTCAAAGCAATAAAAAGATGCATATAACGCTTTCTTTGGAGTTGTTTTAGGACAATTTTCAACAAAAAACACAGAAATAAAACTAGTACGTCTGTCTTTATTTTGAAGACGAACTTACTAATCACCTATAAAAAAAGAGAATCTATATGGATGTCCCTACTAAGAAGGTTAAATTTAACAGACAAAATAAGCCAGAATTTTTCAAAGAGTTGAATAAGCGGGTAAATAAACATTTTAAGGATAATAATATTTCTAAACACGCCAACCTTAATATGATGTTTAAAACGCTCTTTATGGTTTGCCTGTATTTTGTGCCCTTGATTTTAATGTTAACGAACGTCGTTACGAATCCTTGGGCCGTCATGTCACTTTGGGTATTGATGGGACTCGGAATGTCTGGCATTGGGTTATCAATTATGCACGATGCCAATCACGGTTCCTATTCCAAGAATAAGAATGTCAACTTAACCCTTGGTTACATTGTCAACTTTATTGGTGGATATCACGTCAACTGGAAGATTCAGCACAACGTATTACACCATTCTTTTACTAATATTCACGAGCACGACGAAGACATTTCAGGAAAAGGCTTACTTCGCTTATCTCCGGCTCAAGAAAGAAAGCCACATTTCAAATTTCAAGCGTTCTACGCCCCTTTGATTTACTCGATCATGACCGTTTATTGGTGTACGGCAAAAGACTTTATTCAACTGGCGCGTTACCGCAAAAAGGACTTATTAAATGCTGCGGGACATACTTATACTTCTGCCTTAAGCCAATTGATTTTCAATAAAATTTGGTACATGGGTTTAGTATTGGTATTGCCACTTTTATTAATTCCATTACCTTGGTTTCAAATTGTAGCTGGCTTTTTAGTAATGCACTTCATTTGTGGATTGGTATTGGCTTTGATTTTCCAACCCGCACACGTCATTGAAGAAACGAGCTTCTTTACACCAGAGCAAGACGGTAGTGTTGAAAATCACTGGGCTATTCACCAGATGAAAACAACGGCTAATTTTGCCAACAAGAGCAGTGTCTTTTCTTGGTTAATCGGTGGTTTGAATTTTCAAATTGAGCATCATCTATTTCCACATATTTGCCACGTGCACTATAAAAAACTATCTAAAATCGTAAAGGAAACGGCTCAGGAATTTAATGTTCCTTACTACGAACACGAAACTTTTGCTGGTGCGGTAAAAAGTCACTTTTCTTTGCTACACCGATTAGGAACAGGCACCTACGACAAAACAACGGGACGACCTAAAGTTGAAAAAGCACCAGCCTACGCTGATGTATAATTAATCATTTAGTACTTTGTTCAAAAAAAATGCTCCGCAAATTTTGCGGAGCATTTTTTTTTAGACTTATCCATAACCGTTTTACTTGCTGACTTCCTTTACGCCAAAGTCAGTGGCAAACTTCGCAAGCGTTGTTGCGTCAAGCTAAAGACAGCATTCGCGATTGCCGCCGCAATTGGTCCTAAGGGTGGCTCCCCTACTGCGCCCGGCTTATCATCATTTTCCAGAATGACTACGTTAATTTCTTTAGGAGCATCTCGCATCAAGGCCATGGAGTAAGGACCATAGATAGTCGGTTGTAATTCGTTGTTCTTAACCGTCATTTTTTCAAACATCGCCGCGCTTTGCCCCATGACGATGCTCCCTTCACATTGTGCCCGAATTTGATCTGGATTAACCGCCAAACCAGGATCAATCACGCAAGTCACCTTCTCCAATTTGATTTTTTTATCCACGACGGAAACTTCAACGACGTGAGCACAAGGCGTATTCGCATCAATCGACGCTGCAAAACCCATCGCCCGACCATTTGCCAACCTTCCTGTTTTCCATCCTGCTTGGTCTCTAGCCGCTTCGATCACCGCTTTCAATCGTTTCCCCATTTTATCGGTTTTAATTTGATCCAAGCGAAACTGAATGGGATCTTTTCCCGCCTTAACGGCTAATTCATCCATAAAGCTTTCAATTGCAAAGGTATTTGCCAACAAACCCAAGCTTCTCCACCAACTCGTGGCAAACGGCAATTTTACCCGCCAAGAAACCGCTCGATAATTCGGTATTTTGCTATAATTAATCATTCCACCTCGCCAAGCGCCAAGATCTGCACCCAAAATCGGTTCCGCAATCCGAGGAACCAAGGCAGAGCCAAAAGCCACATCTCCACTAGAAACGTGGTGTTCGATTGCTTCCAAGCTTCCATCGGCCTTCAGCTTCCCTTTTAATACATGATGCGTTGGCGGACGAAAAGTATCATTTTGAAACTCT
>CALFBG010000138.1 GCA_937951685.1 uncultured Saprospiraceae bacterium
GGGCTAGTAGATTAGGTACTGGTAGTAGTAATGGTGATAGTTATTTTTATGCAGGTTCTCACTTACAAAAAGGACAATATAATTTCGATAAAAACACCTATACAGGATTTAATATGGATTTTCTGTTTTTTGATGAAACATACCAGATGTCAGAAGAAACACAATTTGAAAATATGGAATTCAGACAATGGAATTTTGATAACTTCAATAATTACGATAATAAATAAATGAAAAACTTTTTAAGAAATACTACAATACTATTCCTAGTTGTATTACTAATATCAGTTATAGGCACATTTGTTATTGGTCCCAAAGTAAAAGTCCTATTTCACTATGTTTATAATTTTTTGATAATTTGGTTTTTCTCTATGATTTTTTTAATAAAAGAAGAGAAATTCACGATAAACTATTTATGTATTATTGCAATAATTGTAATATTAGCTTCTGGCAGAGGTATACCTCCGATGTAAAGTTTTGTGATAACCTTTATATTTTAAACGTTGATTTCCTTGAAGAATCGAATTAAATAACGAGTAATATAAATACAAAAGAGGTAGTGTAGTATGGTGTTCGTCGGGTCTCCGTCAGCTTCCAGTACTTCGCCAGCTAGGACAAGCCGTAGCTGTCATAGTGCTGGGTCTTCCTTCTTTACGCTTTTATCCGCTGGGATAAAGCAACGCTAAATCAGGTAGTGCTCAGTCCCTGCAAAAAAGCAAGTTCTTTCACTACCATAGTTGTGCCTTTAGCTTTGTATTAAAGAAATACTCCAGTTAACAAGTGATCAAATTGATACTTTCATTAAAAAAGCGCAAAAAATAAATGATTAATTATAAGTTAAAATTAGTAGGAAAGGTATCTGATGTAATCATAAAAGAATTAGGTATTATCTTTAGTGATCCATTAAATGTTTTCTTCGCTGATTTTGCAGAAAAAGATATACCGTTACAAACTAAGTTTGATCTTATTAAAGATCAGAATGGAAAGATCATACCGACGTGTTTGAAAATAATAAAAGTTACTCAACAATTTGGAAAAGAATTTTCTGAAATACCTAGTGGCTGGAAAACTATCGTAGAATTAAAGCCTCTTGATAAAATGCCACTAGTTCTTAGCACAATGAAGAAAATAGATGATTGGTATGATAGTAAGAACTATGTTTATGTAGAATCTATCGCATCTCAAGTATAATAAAACAAAAAACATAGTCTTCTGATCTCCAACGTCGTACTGCACTCCACCAGCCAGCAAAGCATGGCTGTCATAGTACTGAGCCTCCCTTCTTTACGCTTTTATCCGCTGAGATAAAACAACGCTAGATCAAGTAATACTCAAATCGCTATCCCTTTTTTTCAAAGGTTAATCTAACGAACTAGCTAAATCATCCTTCCCCTAGCGAAAAATTTAGTACGCAAAACCACCGCTGACAAATCTACCCAAGCTACAAGTACTCTCACAAAACTGCAAAAAAAAATGCAGCTCCTAAAAAAGAAACTGCATTTTAAGGTTCCGGAAAGCGATTTTAAAAGCTAAACACGGAGATCAACGTAAAGCACTGCCCCAAGTTCGTAAGACCAACGACTAGGTCAAAACATTAAGTCGTTCCTAGACTGAGCTACTCGCAGCGTTCCGTGCGCTCCGCAAAACTGCTTTTAGTTGCGGTAGTACTTGTATCTAATACTTCTAACGGAACCGTCGCGATTGTATCTAGTAATTTTTTTCTTAATTCTACGAGCCGTAGGCGCGGGATCTTCGATTTCTTCCAACTCTACCGGATAGACTCCCGCAGCTAAACCAAAAGTCGCTTCGGGTGCATCAAAACCTGCATTTTGATACAGTGTACTAATCAATTCTTGTGGAAATTCAATCGCCTCTACTACAGTTAAAGTTTGCGTCGTTAGAATATCATTTTCTAAGGCTTCGTCAAAATTAACTTGGTCCAGTTCGATAACTAATTCTTCTGCTTCGTTGACGTAGGCTGTTCCAGATGCTGCATTCAGCGCAGTTAACTCCGACGGAAAATCAGGAAATTGAAGATCACAGTGACTATTGGCCGAATTTGAACAATTGGGATAATCACCAAAATACCAAATGGGAAAACACTCCGCGGCTCGATCTTGAACAGAAAGTTCATTTTGTCCGGCCAACTGAGCAGGATTATTTAATTCTTCTTTTTGACAAGCCGTAAAGAAAACCATACTTGCTAAAGCTAAAACTGTTAATAAGAAATGAAAATTTTTCATAAGTGATAATGATTTAAGGTTAAGAATTAGCCATAACAATTCCCATCGAATCGGTAGCGATTCAAGTCTTGATTTAAAATAATCAATCCAAAAGAAAAAGAAAGACTTTGTACGAAAGGAGAAGTTATCTATTGTTGAGTAGCTCCTTCTTCTATAAAAGCAGCGAACAATAAAAACGTGACTAAAAAATATTATTTATTAAAAAAAGTGGCGCAAGTAATTTGAAATTTAATCTAAAAAAACTCAAAATCGCTCAGCGTATCCCGAAGCTTGCAGTAAAGTTTCGGGAGCCTCAAGTTCAATAATATCCTGCAATGCCTGAGTAGAAGCACCGTGCTTATAATAATATGCTTCAACTATTTTATATCCTACATAATAACCTAAGTTGCTGAGTTTGTTTTTTTCTTTTACTTTTTTATACAACCAATCTCCTGTTTCATTTTTTAACATATCGCGCTGAAAGGCTTGCCAAATCGTAGCTTCCTGCGGATCGGCTAAAGCATGCATACCATCGTGAGGAAATTTATGATCTAACACCAATGCACACACAAAATCTGCCGCTCCTTCTAACATTGATAAATCTAATAGTCGGGTAATTTGTACTTGATGCGGGCTGGTTCTTAAGAAACGAGATTGCTGGACGTGCACCAGTTCATGAATAACAATGGCGGGCAAGTAATCTAAGGAGCTCGACACATTTTGAACCCACGGATGGAAATTGTCGGTATTAGAATCCTCCGCTTTAGCAAATAATTCTAAGCCAATTATAATCGCATCTTCAACGATGATCCCTCCTGTTGATAAAGCACCAATTACGAAGACAATATCACAAAATTGACACGATGGATAGTAGCGCTGAAAGGCTTCGAGTGCAGCAAAAATGGCTTGGCGCTGCGTTTGCTCTTTTTTGGTATTTTCTTTAATCGAACGATAGTAAGCAAAAGCTGGTGGTGAGTTGAGTAAGTCACTTAACTTGTGGGCGTCTTTAATCTTACGAGTAAAAAATGTATTTAGATATGGCGTGCCCGCTTCAAAGTAGTTTTCTTTAAAATAAGCAGCAGGAAAATGAGCAGGACTTTCCGCTAACACCTTCCAAAATAAATCAATGTCCGTACGCTGTAAGTTGACATCCGCATAATGAGTGTAAGTAGCCACTTGAAAATACTATTTTTTTAAGGATTGAAGAACTTTAACATATAGCGTTTCCAAAACGGGTTTTACCATTCTATACATGAAAAAGATTAAAATGCCTAGAATGATCGTAGGAGATAAAAGTGCTTTGATCACCGTTACTACGTTTATCCAATCGCCTACCGAAATCGCTGCTACAACCTGATTAACGGTATCCAGTAGCAAGGCGGGATACGCTAAAAGTAGATCGTAAAAAACTTGCGGAATCGTATAAAATACGTAAATGAAAAATAAATTACTGACCAAGGTATAGATTCCAAAAAATACTTTTTCTTTCGTTTTAATTTTAAACAAATAGGGAATTTTCACATCTTTTCCCCTCAACTTATAGAAATAATATTGTAAAACTTCAAATGATCTTTGCCTCAAATTCGGTACACCAATTAAATCAGAATAAATCCAGTACCCATCGAATCTAAAAAAAGGATTCAAATTGAATACAATCGCCAGCGTAATTAGACTGATCAAAATAGATAAAAACTCACTCGGAAAGACTAAGTACAACGCAAATAAAATAGCATTGATGATCATGTGAAAGTAGATTCCGCCTAAATCCACAATTGTTCTTTGCAATCTTGTTAGCTTCCAAACGTCCGTCACATCTGCATATAGGACGGGAAAGTATAGATAAAGTCCATAACCAATATTACCAAATTTAGCCCCATATTTATAACTCGCCGTTGCGTGACCAATTTCGTGCAACAAGAAAGAAAACATGTAGAGTCCGTAAATTGAAAGTAGTACTAAAATGGGCGTAGTGCCCATCGAAAAATTTATTTCTCCCCAAAAGGCAAAAAAGAAAATGTGCAAAATGGCTAGAAATGGAAAGAATATCCTTAGGATTTCTTTATTATATAAAAAGGATAGTTTTTTAATTAATGGTTCAATCTTTTCTGCCATCAAAAATTCTCGCTTCCAATAAATATAATTAGAAATTTTATTACTCGGGCCATCTCCTATCGTTGCACTTTTCAAAATTCCGTGAGGTCGAATAAATTGATCTATGATCCAACTCAACTCATTAGGCTCACAGGACGTCCCTTTCAACTTACCATATTCAACGGCTAAGGTCTCAATCGGAAGATTCTGCTTTAACAATTGAATTAGCTCCGCCATCCCTTCGTTAATCTCAAAGCGTTGATCTCCCATTACCAAAAGAAATTGCTTCTCCCGATGCGCAGTGTAGAAATCCAAAATTTGAATTCCATCTTTCACTTGATATTCGCTCTGCAGTTCTTCTTCAGCCGTACTCATCGCCTTACACTATTTTTTGGTTGCGCTTTAAGTAAAAGGACAAATGGGTAAAAACTAGTCCCTTTTGCCTGATTCAATAATTCCTTATATTTTGATTCGTAGCATTGAGTTAACGGAATTGTCTCTGCTGCAATCATAAGATATTGTTTGAGAAAACTCACGGTAAATAATAGTTCAACTACTTCGTTTTTTTGATGCTCCAACGTACCGTATAAAAATTCTTTGAGTCCTAAGTAATACCAATCCGCCCAAATTTCAATCTCTTCTTCCGTAGGATTGGATGCGGCAAAAATGTTTTCCGTCGATAATAAAATAAAGCCATAGTTAAAGTTTCGGATAATCGCTCTGAAATTTTCCTGTTGCCCCAATTCCGCATTGAGTTCTGCACTAAGCAAATCTAAAAATAACGTATGCTTAGATTCCTCCATCAGCGCCGAACGTCGAACGTGAAAAAGAGAGGTTCTCAAAATAATGGCTTGCAAAGGCTGAATTAATTCCATTTTTTGACGAAATGGAAGTAAACTTAATTGATAATGCAAATAAGCATATACCGCTTTTTCCTTAGGCAAATGCCAACTTGCTCTTAAGCTTTGGGCAATTAGCCTAGGGGTATGTTGAATGCGCAGCATAATCCCGTGAAACATCAGGTCTTGAAAGACGATGAAGTTTTTGATGGCGATATTTTCATTAAGCTGTTGCATTCGTCGTCAAGCTAAGGTATTCTAAAACTAAGAAATTACTAATCGCACTAGCGCCGTACCAACCTTCTGGACCATAAAAGAAGGGCGCAGGCGTATAGTAACTTGCTGATTGTAACGCACTGTACATAAAATCAATATCTGCGGATACACTGACAACTTGCTCGCAATAAGCCCTTGCGTTACGAATAAAGATAAAAGATAAAAAATTATTATGTACCAGTTGTGTACTCGCTAAATATTTTTTTAACGCAAGGAATAGCGAAGGGCACTGCTCGCGGTGTACCGGATAATAATGGAAAATTTTTGCCATTTGATACGCTAAAAAAGGAACCGATTGATAATAAATTGAAAAATAGCTGGCGCCATTCGTTTCTAGTATGCGCTGACACCATGCCTGAATTTGCGGCGGTAATAGTAAAATTGCCCGACGGGATAATAAATAATCCAAGACGTTGAGATTGACACACAAATCTATATCTCCTACTAAAAAATGATCCGGCGCTTCAAACATCCACGTTTCGGCAAAATGCCCCCGAAGATAATTTTCGACCAAAAGACGATGATCAAAAGTTCGATCTGGAAAACATTTTCGGGCAATCGCCGTATCATCCCAATCCGGGTAATACTGCTGGCGACTAAAAAAAGACCAGTTCGCTTCGGCTAGTGCTTGCGTTTCTAATAACGATAAAAGTTTAGTCTTTGAAGCAGTTGTCAAGTAATTTACTGGAAGATTTTGTGCCCACGCGAAGAGGATCGCACTCATGAAATTGGTAAATACACTTTGAATAGATTGTTCTAATAAAGGATGTAAAATTACCGTATGAACTTCTCCCTGCTCATTAATAGACTCGTTGAGTTGTTCGATTCTTTGAAGTCGAAAGGCTTGTAGGTCAATCGTTTTTTTTTCACCTGTGCGTCGAGGGAAATACAGTAGGCGGGATTTTCCGTAGTGTTCGTGTTCCGTCTTAAAAGTCTTGATCATTCAATTGTACTTGGTAAGTAAGTAGTTCGCGGCAGTTATTTTAAATTTCTATGCGCTCAATTTCTTTATCAACTGTATCCCGAATATGTACTTGCAAATCTCGAATATCTTCCGAGCATTTTTGCACAAATTTTTCCCAATCGGGACAAGGAATATTCGCTAATGCTGTCAGTGATTTTTGGTACGCTTTGTAAGCACCTTCAAGATAAGAAAAAGCATGATCGGCATAAAAAATGACCCGACCAATATCATCTTCCTCTAATTTATCTAATTCCTTTTCCCACTTCTTTAGATAAATAATTTTACTCAACAAAAAAGAATAACGCTTTTTCCGCCAGTCGATGCGCCAATCTACTAAGTCATCTTTTACTTGTAAGCCAATAAAATATTGATCAATGGATAATTCAAAGGCAGGAATATCTGCTACCCGCTCCGCGAGTAAACACATCGCCGTAATGGGGAGTTTAGCAATCGCTGCTTTTCCTGCGGAAATTTCTCTGAAATCTTTTCCGCTATATACGGAGAGTTGGTGAAAATGATTTTGGTGTTCTCTAATACAAGCTACCGTAAATTCTATATTGTACTTTTCGTAGTATTGCCAAAACGGGTCATCATCAGAAAATAATTGTCGCATTTTGACTTGAGCTTTTTCCCAAAGTAATTTTGAGAAAAAAATCAATTCCTCCCGAAAAGCTTCTTGCTGATCGTCAACGATTCGATCCGTAGTCATCACGGCAATGTACAAAAGATCTGAGAGGTAATTTATTTTTTCTTTGTGTACAAAAGAAAGCTTTGGAAAGGCTTCGTAGAAAAGTTTATCAAAAGAACTAAACTGAGCACTCTCCATAACGATATCGGGTGCAAGTTTATGAAAAGTAAACTGGTACTTTTTTAAAATTGATTGTATGTCTTTATCTACTGCCTTCATAACTTTCACTTATGATACGGCTCCCCCGTACCTTACGTTCTATGCAGTCGTTTTAAATTGATGCTCAAAAAACTGCTTTATCCAAAATTACTGCCCAGCGATTAATCGTAACCAATCTTTTATTCCGTCAAGAAGAAGCATCCTGCCGTAATGGAAGTTTATATTCGTATCCCCACGAGATTGTCAAAAACGGAGAAGTGATTGGGAATAAATTTCCTAAATTGATCATAGCGCTACTTAGAAAACATTACGAATCACTTCTCTGACTTTGCTTTTGACAATTGCCGAGTTTTAAGAAATACGGACTTAAGATTTAACGGTAAACCTAAACCGCATCCAGACAGAAAACGTCTACGTTACAAATACCGATGTCGCCTAAGCAACTGCAATTACCACCGCATAAGTTACAATCTGCACCGCATACATCAACTTCACAAGCGCTGTAACTACCACAGTTTACGTCACAAGAATTAATGTAACAACCCATTTCAAGTCGTTCTTCCAATTCCTCAATCGAAAGATCTTTATAAAGTTGTGGGTTCAAAGAGACAATTTCTTTTTTGTTTTTTTTCTTCGGAGAAGCCATAATATAAATTGTTTTGCTAACTACTTGAACGTAAGTTTAAGTTTTCATACTTGAGCAAGCTTAAAAAAGTTTGAACCTGCACTAAAGATTACTTTCGTTTTATCCAAGAACTTAGAACACGGTGCATGGCGTAAATCACTATTTTGAAGCAATTATTTTAAGCGCGCGTAAGGCAAAAGGCTTCAAAATAAAATATTAGCTATTGCACTGTTGTTAGAGAATAAAGTTAAATTCAAATCATTTTGGAGTTGTAAGTAGGTAAACCTACTTAAGTGCCAAGACAAAATGGAATAGCTACCAAATTTTGTCTCAGCACTTAAAATCTAAGCAAGATTAGCCACAGCATTAGTACTAAACGGCATCCAGACAGAAAACATCTACGTTACAGATACCGATGTCGCCTAAGCAAGTACAGTTACCGCCACAAAGATTACAATCTGCTGCACAAATATCCGTTGTACAAGTACTATTTGTACCACAATTATCCCCGCAAGAGTTAATGTAGCAACCCATTTCAAGTCGTTCTTCCAATTCCTCAATCGAAAGATCTTTATAAAGTTGTGGATTCAAAGAGACGATTTCTTTTTTGTTTTTTTTCTTTGGAGAAGCCATAATAATAATTTTTAAGAAGAATGATTTTTAAGGATAACTATTCCGATGGAAGCTGTTTTAAAATAATATTGAACCGCACTTATTTATTACTACCAGAGCAATAAGCACCAAGACAAAATGATTTTAAAACACCTCGATCAATATTTTAGTTAGTAAATTTCAATTATACTTTTTCAGTTTCAGCTTTCGCCAAATTGAGCATATACTCCTCATATACCTTAGGCACTACTTTTTGGAAAGTTTTTGGAAAGCCATCGCAATAAGAAGAATCATATCCTCGACCTTCTGCCAAAGCGTGCGCTTGACAGCCGCCCCCACAGAAAAAAGCATATTTGCATTTGCTACAAGCTGGCGTTTTTCCAATGTTTCTACCAAACCAATGCGCCAACTCTTCGTCAAAAAATTCCAGCTCACCTTTATAAGTACCTACTTTGTGCTTGTCCATTCCCACCGTCTCCCAGCAAGTATACAAATCGCCACAAGGGTCAAAAATTAGCATTCCCGTTTGAGCACTGCAAAAAGTAGATTTAAAAGGCATCAAATTACCTTTGTCCAAAACGTTCAACATCGTTTTTCGTAAGCCAAAATCTTGGCAACTAATCATGTGTGCATCTGCTGGATTTTCCTTTATGGAGTCGTAATACTTATCAATATACTTTCCACGATTCAGTAATTGAATTTTATCAATTTCTTCGTAAAGTGGATTTTCTGTGTCTCCATCATAATGAAAATTAACTTCGTTCAGCGCATCAACGTGCCGCTCTTCTTCTTTTTCAAAATCAATATATTGGCTATCAGGATCGTAATAACCTTTGTCCTGTACCTCGAACTCCGCAGGAGCTTCTTTAGTTTTCACTTGCTCTAAAATCTCTTCGGGAGAATTAGTCATCACAACGTTGCAACTAATATTCTCGTTATTTTCTCCGTGTACCAAAGCAGAATATGCCCTGAAGTTTTTATACTTAAAGAAACCATATTCTTTAAATAATTCATTAACCACCTTAATATCATCAAAGTTTGATAAATCCGTATTAATTCTGATACTGATCGTTACGTTGAGGTCTAAACAGATTTGAATATTTTGCATGATCTTTTCAAAAGAATTACCATGCAAATAATGTGTTCTACGCATATTGTGCTTCTCCGGAGGACCATCAACCGTGATCTGTAGTCCTTGAATCTTTCCTGGACCTAACAATTCCGTAAAATGCTCTAAATCGTACCCATTCGTAATCGCCGTAAAATTATAATTACGCTTCAATCCTTCCTCCACGATATAAGTAACAACTTCTTTATTTTCTACCAATAAAGGTTCTCCTCCATATAATGTAATCATACTTCGATGCTTCCCTCGATCCGGCTCAACTTCTAGCATCGCCTCGTAGGCACGATCAACTGAATCCTTGGTGAATACTTTCTTTGACCAAGCCTTACCATCGTCCGAAATGGAATTTTCAAAACAATAAGGACATCTAAAGTTGCAATCATAAGCCACTAAGAATAGAAAGGTTTTAGTCAGCGAACTCTTCTTGTGAAATATATCTGCCATTAATTGCACTGTTTCCCGTTCTTCTAAAGGAGCCTTATCGGTTAAATACCCCCGATCAATCAATACCGCTAAAGTATCTTCCTCAACCGGATAGTTTCCCGATTTGTCGGCTCTAGCTCCTTTACGTAAAAAATGGGCTACGTTTTCTGTCACAATATCCATGGCTCCTGTGTAGCCATGAACCAACAAAAAATCATTGTCTTCATTTTCTAACTTTAAAAATATAGTGTAAAGCGAAGTTCTGTAAGTCGTCATAACTCTTATCGTTTATATAAAAAATCAATTAATTTTTAGCAAAAGAATTACTATAGTTATAGATACCTATAACTATAAAATAGTAGCATAAAAATGTAAAGTGTTGGCGTTTTTTATAATTCTCACCCTAGTATTGGCAGGCGTTTAAGTAGGAAACTTAAGGATTTTTTCTACTTATATTATACAATATACGAATCAATAACAGTATTATAACATTTTTATTCGTTTTTATTTAAAAAATATGCTTCTTTATAATTAGTCTATTTAAGCATATTGTATGGCCTTTTGCTGTTTAAGCAGAATAAAAAGAACTCATATGCAGATTTCTAAAGATTAAAAAACTTAATTTTACTCGACCTGCCATTGGAGCAGTCGCTAAGTAAGTACCTACACCAGCTTAGATAACGATTGAATTATGCTAGATTTTGAACAGGATTTAAGCACGAAAACTACTTTTTTACACTGTAACCTACCCTTAGTTGAAGTTTTGGGTAATTATTCTTAGAGAAGATTTAAGGAAAAAGCGATGAGGATACGCTCGTTTGAAGACTTGGAGTTGCTGGAATCCAGCGCCCCAACAGAATGGCTCAAGAAGGCGAGCTGACGATTAGAGTTGGTCACTCTGAGTCTGAAAAAGATAGGTGGTAAGTCGTCCCAGTTTCTCAGAGTGGTTTTACGTTTTACCTTTACTAAACTTTCCGCTAACAATCGGGGAAGCTTAGTGCACTAGACTTTATTCGAAAGTTCTTTTTACAGCAAAATGAATATTGATAATCAGTTAGTTATAGTTTTAGATTCTCTTTTCGAATAATGTCTAGAGTACTTAGTAAAAATTTTATTCCTCCGTCTGCTAACCCAAGGAATTTACCTAGAACGATGAAGTTGTTTTAAACAAAAAAATAATCCCGAATTTTCAGGTTTGAAAATTCGGGATGACGCCTACCTTAGCAAAGTATTTCTTCCGTACTACGGAATAACTATTTCAGAATCCAAGCACGATTTGTAATTTTACGTCTGATCGTCGCCAAAGCTGTTGCCAACTCTTTAGGATCATCGTAAGCGAGCTGTACCCCAATGCGCGTTAGATTTGATTTTTTATCTTGATAAGGTGCGTAGCCGAGCGCGTAGATTTCTTTGATGCTCTTTTTAATGCCTTCCTTTTTGCGAAAAGCACCTACAATAATCACTGCTTCTTTTTGGTTTGGTGCCGTCGTAATACTTTCGGTGTCAATGTCCGAAGCGTATTCTCCGTCTTCACTGATGGGCAAATCAATGGTTGTCTGAGTTTCTTCGAAAGTTTCTACTTCACTATCCAAAGGACTCGTATTCACTTTTACCTTCAACGATGGTGTAAATGGCGTACCGTCACTCCCCTTTTGAATCGAATAAACACTAATCAATACCGCAAGCACTGCCACCACTAATAAAGCTGGTAAAGCGTAACGCTTGAGTTGCTTAGCCGCTCTGGGACGACGTACCGTATCGTGTACCTGAGCTGCACGTTGCTGCTTTTCCGCTAAGGCTTCGCTCGATCTTAGAATCGGGTAAAACTGAATCGTCGGTAAACCGTATACGGCAGTATTGAAATTGGTGCTATCTTGTAGAAATTGTAATTTGTTCTCGTAATCTTTGTACAAGCGACCTACTTTAGGAAAAACTACAATTTCTCGCTTCGCCAAAGAACGCTTCGTTTCTTCCACAAAACTATGAATCGCAGCTTGTGCTTCCGCTAAACTAAGCTCCGCTTCTGCTTGTAAGTAGTTCGTCAAAACACCATCATCCAATACCAAGTTCTTATTGAAACTCAACACCTTGGAAGGAGGATGCAATAAGCCTTGTACATGGTCAATACTAGCAGACTCGTACGTTCCCGCAATCGCCCCTAAAGCAGGGATGATCACCGTATCGTGGTCGTAGAGTAATTCCCCAATGTGTTTTGCAATATTGATAGCCATAAATGCTATTTTAATGAAGTCTATAGACTCCTGATTCTCTGCTGTTAAATGAAACTCACTTTAAATATATAAATTTAAAATCTGTTTCCTGCCTGTATAGCAAACAAATTTACAATATTTTTTCCTTAAAGTAAATCTTTTAGCAATAAATCCCCTTGATTAACGGCAGTTTCAAGCAGTGTTCGGATTCCAATATTCCTACAAAAGCGAGGGGTCGAAAGGCTTTCCACCCAAAAAACAACTACCCAAATTAGGGCTTAACAACATCCCACTTGCTTAGCTACTCCTTTTGTCGAATGAGTTGAAACTAAGCTCGGTTTGCAAACGGGCGCGGCAACGAATAATTGTACCACCACTCGCTCCGCCGCTACGCTTACCGCAGCCACTTGATAAATAGAAGTCCTCAAAGATTCGAATCCATACTCGAATAAGAGCTCGGCTTCCCCTTGCAAACTTAATTTTTGATCCACTCGCTCAAATATTTCAAGGGCCTTTTTACAATTTATTGGTGGTTTCGTTCCCGCTCCTCCTGGCAACCATAATTGGGCAACCGTTTGTTCCATCACGTGAGGAAAACCACCACAGTCCAAAGATTCTTGGTGTACCTTCTTGATTTCTGAAATGTGGTACGTAGCCGGAACGTACTGTCCTGCTTCGTATTCAAAAACGAGTGACTTACTCGAGTGTTCTGCTAAAAATTGGATGAATTTTTTGGTAGTCATAATTTAAATTTAAAAATTATCAATCGCAATATTACGATTAATAAAAATAAAAAAATAGCCTCCGTCGAGGAGACACGTTGATCCATACTTCCTGAGCGCTAATGTTACGCTAACAACAAGGTTTTATGGGTGAAAATAAATTCGTCATCAATGCTTTGGCTTCCGCCCAAACTTCTGGATCAATGCAGTAACAAGTTTTTGTCCCTTCAATCTCTCCTTGTATAATTCCTACGGCTTTTAATTCTTTCAAATGCTGAGAAACGGTAGACTGAGAAAGTGGCAATACTTCCACCAAATCGCCACAGACGCAGGATTGCTTTTGCAGCAAATACGATAGAATCGCCACCCGAGCTGGATGCCCAATCGCTTTGGCTAAAGCTGCCACGCGATTTTGTGAAACCGTGAAAAGATCCGTTTTACTTTTTCCCATAATGTAAATAGTAAGATAAACTAGCTTACTTAATCGTAAAAATACGATAAATAATTTTAAAATGCAATAGCTGCGGTCCGAAAGGCTTCCGCGCTTCCCTTCTACACGATTAAATAGTGATGATTTAAATTATTCTCCGGTAGGGGCTAACCGAATGACGATGCCATCCAGTGATTCTTTCAACTTAATCTGACAGCCCAAGCGACTGTTGTCCTCTACAAAGAAAGCTTGGTCGAGCATATCTTCTTCGTCTTCAGAAGCGGGTGGCAATTCATGATCGGACTCTACGTAGCAATGACAGCTCGCGCAAAGCGCCATACCACCACAGGTTCCTTCCACGGGTAGTTCGTAGGCTTTGCAAAGCTCCATGAAGTTCATCGTCATATCCGTAGGAGCGTCGAGCAAATGCTTTTTATTGTCTCGGTCGTAAAGGGTAATTTTTATCATTTTTTTTTGCTGATGCGCGGTGCAAATGGGCGATTCGTCCATGGGCACCGCGGGCTATTATAATCCTTCGATTCCCGTAACCGTGGTGTATTTAAAGGATAGTTTTTTATCTGGATATATATGTTTAAAAGCAGCTTGACACATAATTGTTCCTTCGTGAAAACCACAAAGAATCAATTTCAATTTCCCGGGATAGGTGTTAATATCTCCAATCGCATAAATTCCGGGAATATTCGTGCTGTAGTCCAAAGTATTGACCTCAATGGCATTTTTGTCAATATTCAAGCCCCACTCGCCGATTGGTCCTAATTTAGGCGACAAGCCGAATAAAGGAATGAAATGGTCTACCGCTTTAGTAAAAGTACCTTCCGTTTTGTGTTTGATGATTACTTCGTCCAACTTATCTGTTCCTGTTAAGCCTACGACTTGCGCTTCCGTAACCAATTTAATTTTTCCAGCTTCGTTTAACGCCATCACTTTTTCAACGGAATCCAAAGCACCTCGGAAAGAAGTTCGTCGGTGAACCAGCGTAACTTCTTTGGCCAATTCCGCTAAATAAATCGTCCAATCCAAAGCAGAGTCTCCCCCACCCGCAATCACCAAACGCTTGTCGCGATAGATTTCTGGATCTTTGATAATGTATTCAACGCCTTTATCTTCAAAGCTAGCAATATTTTCGATCGGTGGCTTACGCGGTTCAAAACAACCTAAGCCCCCCGCAATTGCGATGACGGGAGCGACGTGTACCGTTCCTCGATTAGTCGTTAGCTTAAAGCGACCATCTGCTAATTTTTCAATCGTTTCTGCTCGTTCGCCGAGCGTAAATCCTGGTTTGAAGGGCGCAATTTGTTCCTTCAAATTATCGATCAATTCGCCAGCCAATACACTGGGATATCCCGGAATATCGTAGATGGGTTTCTTAGGATAAATCTCGGTGAGTTGTCCACCCGCTTCGGGCAAAGCATCAATCAAATGACAATTGAGCTTCAGCAAACCCGCTTCAAAAACGATGAACAAGCCACAAGGTCCTGCTCCAATAATCAAAATATCTGTTTCTATCATACCATCAAATTACAATTGGGTGTCGTTCCCCAAGCTTTTCTGTTAATTACTGTCCGTTACGGTCCATCTAATGACAACACTACTACTTGCTACTTACAAGTACAAGATTTTGAAAATAAAGTTCAAAATTTAATCCTGTAAATGCTCGGCAATCCGCAGTTTAGCTGGAAAGTTACTTCCCCGTAAAGTTCGCTTTTCTTCTTTCGATGAAGGCTGTTGCACCTTCTTTAAAGTCTTCTGTCCCCGTGGTGCGACCAAAAGCATCTACTTCAAATGCATAACCGTCTACATCTTTATCGTAATAAGCGTTGATGCAGTGTAAAACCTGCGCTACGGCAATCGGTGCTTTTTCGGAGATTTTGGTAATAATTTCTATTGCTTTCGCCAATTCTTGTCCTGCTTCTACCACGTGATTAACCAAGCCCCACTGCAAAGCCTCGCTCGCAGAAAGTAAATCGCCCGTCAACATTAACTCAGTCGCTTTTCCTTTACCAACATATCGAACCAAGCGTTGCGTTCCCCCGTATCCTGGAATAATCCCCAAATTTACTTCTGGTTGCCCAAAACGTGCATTTTCGCTTGCTACGCGCATATGGCAAGCCATTGCTAATTCACAACCACCACCTAAGGCAAAACCATTAACCGCCGCAATGACCGGTTTGCTAAAGTTTTCGATGAGGGAAAAAATATCTTGTCCCTTCTTAGCCATCGTAGCACCCGCTTCGACGTCTAATTGCAAAAATTCTTTGATATCCGCACCCGCAACGAAAGCTTTGCTCCCCGCTCCGGTGATCACAATTCCTTTCATTGTTCTACGCTTAGGCGCGCTAATGGAAAAAAAGTGATGCAATTCCTCCATGGTTTTTCCGTTAAGCGCATTCAAGGCTTTTTCTCGGTTAATGGTCAAAATGACAATTCCTTTTTTAGTTTTTACTTCTAGATTATCGTAAGCCATGATATTGATTTTTATAGTAATTTAATTTTGGGATTCCCCCAATAGTTTGCACGTTTCCGATGCAAGAGCTTAAAATTAGCGGAAGGCTGTAGCGAAAGGCAAGCCTAAATTTCCCGCAAAGTTAAGGAAGATTGTGCTTAAAGTTACGAACTAACCGCAATTAGTTTTTGATACAAGCTTTGGTATTGGTCACTAACAATTTTGTCACTGAAATGTTCTAAAATCCTGGTGCGGGCTTGCGTCGAAAATTTCTCCCAGTTTTCCGTGGCTAAGGTTTCCAAAATTCCTTGTGCGAGGTCGGCTGCATCTTTGAATTTGGCGATGTAGCCTGATTGCCGATGTGCTACCATTTCGGGAATCCCACCTGTTTCAAAAGCCACTACCGGTCGGCCACAAGCCATTGATTCTAGCACCACGTTGGGCAAATTGTCTTCCAAGGAAGGCATGACGAATAAATCGCAAGCGCCGTAAGCCGCCGCAATTTGCTGCGGTTGACTCAAAAAGCCAAGGTGATTCACTTTGAAGCCGAGTACACTCAATTGTTCTTCGCTCGCCTTTCCCAGTACCAGCACTTCTACCCGATCCTTCAAACTTGGGTCTTGCATCAACAGCAAGTCTAGACTTTCCTTGAGATAACGAAAACCTTTTCGTTCTTCTGCGACGTTCATCGCGACGAAGAGCAATAACTTTTTATCCAGTGGCAAATTTAATTCCTGGCGAATCTTTTTTTGATCCTGCGGGAAAAATAAGTCGATTTCCACTGGTGTAGGAATATTCATAATCTTTTGATCTTTCAGCAAACTACTTCTTTTGGCTACGTTTGCCAACCAAGCACTACTCGCCACCATCGTCCAAGTTACTTGATCGTAAAGTAGCTTTTTTCGTTGCCACATTCGATGAGAAAGATCATTCGCTTTCGGTGATTTTAGATACCAACAATTTCCGCAGGCACGTTCAAAGTGATCACAAGCGCCAGCGTAATGACAGCCTCCCGTAAAGGACCACATATCGTGTAAGGACCAAATGATCGGTTTGCCGAGTGCCGCTAACTGCTCCAAACTTTTGATGGATAAATAGCCTTTATTAATCCAGTGCAAATGCAAAACATCTGCTTCCTGAATCGCTTTCAACTGGCTAATGTCTTGACCGACTTCCCCGATAGAAAACCGAAACCACAAGGAACGTTCGGGTGCGTGTCGGATATAGCTGAGTCGATCCAAATATTCATTCGTAAAAGAGCGCATTTTCTTCCAACCCGCGTTGGTTGGTACCACAAAGCTTTCTTCCCCCGCCGCTTGCTGCACCACTACTTTTACGGCTACGCCAGCTTTGCGCAGTGCTAGTGCGGTGCGCCAACTTGACTGTGCAGCGCCTCCCTTTCGATCGTAAGTTGTAATAAAAGCAATTTTCATATTGAGGTATTTATGCTTCTTTTGAAGATAATAAACTTATAATTTTATCCCAAAACACGATTGAGCTAAAGATCCCAAATAGACCTAACTTAATGAGAATTGGCCACCAAAAACCTAAGCCGAGTGACATAATCCAATAGCCGATGGCGAGGAAAGTCAACAAGCCCGTTAAGTGCTTAAGGGTAAACCAAAAGTCCGTTGTAGAAGGAAGCGCTAGAATTTTCACGACAACAAACCAAGCCAAAAAGATCATCAACACGTACGAGATAACGGTTGTAACCGCTGCCGCTTCGAAACCGTACTTGGGAATAAAAATTGCATTGAGTGCAATGTTAACCAGTCCCGCAATCACGGTGACCGATGACACATAAATTGTTTTTTTAGAAAAATAAATCATGCGACCATAGAATTGGTACAAGGCAAAAAAGACGTAGCCCATAACGAGAATCGGAACCAAGTGCAAAGCTTCTGTAAAAGATGCTTTCGACGACAATAGCGTTCCTAATTCGTAAGCAAAAAAGATAAGAAATAAAGCGCCGAGCATTTCAAATTTAAAAATACTTTTTACCTGTCCTCTAATCTTATCGTATTGCCCCGCATTCATCCATTTAAAAAAATCCACCTTCGCCGCACTTTGCAAAGCATCATCTAAGCCAAAAAACAACAAGCCAATTTTATATGCGAAACTATACAAGCCCGCATCGCTATTCCCTTCAGAAAAATTGATCATAAAAAAATCAAAATAATTGATGATAAAAGCACTCAACGCGTAGGGAATCAAAGGAATGGAAAAGCGTAGAATGTAGTCTAAATGGGCGCGAACGAAAGTCCATTTGATGTAAGGAAAAATCGAAGCGAACATCAGTAAACCAATTAAAATCGAACCGATGGCATCTCCGACAACGCGCTCCTCTGAGGGAGAAGTGCCTATATAAATCAGCAAGGTCACTGCACCGATAAAACGCAGGTAAGAAAAAGCAATTTTACCAATGGATACTTTTTTGCTTTCCTTACGGGCAATGAAAAGTTGGTTGAATACGGCGAACACAATATTGGCTAAAACGACGGGGAAAATCCAAACAAAAAGAGACTCCGGAATAGTTGTGTAATACAATAGCTGTTCCTTAAAAAAGAATAGAATGACACTACTAAACCCAAAAATACTAAAGGCCGTAACGAAGCTCGTGCCCAAAAATGCTTGCCAATCTTTTTTATCTTCAAAATAATAGCGCGAAATGGCATTGTGTGTATTCAAGGTAAACAGAATCGTTAGCACACTGACTACTTTCATAAAAGCATCCACCACCGCAAAACTCGCTGGATCTAAATAATGCGTATAAATCGGCAAAGAAACAATGCTTAAGCCTTGAATCACCAAAACGGCCCCAAAATAATTGAAGGTATGTTTTAAGGTATCAAAAAATTGATACTGTTGAATTTTTTGTAGGAGTTTAAGCAAATGAAATGGTCAAATTTGAGTTCAAAAAATGAATAAATGAGACAAAGTGCCTATTAAATACGCTGTAATTTAAGTTTATTGATGTTTTGAGCTTTGGATTTTTATGCTAATCGAGGAATGCCCGGAGTTTGATAGCCTTAGCTATCATAACGAGGACAAGACGAAGAGTAGGATAAAAAGACCTGTTCAAAATGTTA
>CALFBG010000139.1 GCA_937951685.1 uncultured Saprospiraceae bacterium
GGCTTGGCAAAAGACCTTGAAAAAAATCTTTCCAAGTTACGGGGAATCCTTAATCAAAAATGGTGAACTTTGTCGAAGGGTACGAGACTATACGACGGAGGTTTTAAAACTAGAAACAACGGGCTAAGCTAGTAGATTGATCTTGTTCGCGTTCGTTTTAAATAACTAATTTTGAATAACGACTCCAAAAAAGAACGTACCGTTTCAAAGAAAAGTTTATGGAAACCCTTTTATTTAAAACGGTACGAACTTTAAGCGCTTGGAATAAAAATAGCCGTTACTGACTAGTTCGTAAGTGTCGCTTTTTCAGATGCTTGTGGAGCAAAAATCGTATCCTTTTCTGCCATCCATTCTTTGCGCATGATTTCCTTAAACTCAAGATAGCTCGCATCGCTATTAGGCGTAAACTGTGCGATTTTTCCATCTTCTCCGAGGTAGTCAAAGTACTTGTAATGTTGGTGATTATCTTCTCCGTACAGGTAGCACTGAATGGTGATACAAGTTGGTCCTGATTTATTCACATTTACCAGTTGGTGCGTTTGGTTGTAGCGAGGAGAAATCCAAGTGACATCATCTTTGCGGAATACTTTCTGTTTGAATGGTTGCTCGTGATACTTAGAAAGCATGGGGAAAAGTTTGACGGTAATTTCACCGTGAAGGACTCTGATTACGGCATTCGCATTGGCGTGATTGTGAATGGGAGAATAATGACCGGGAGGCCAAATTTCAAGTACAAAAGGAATACCCGGCGAGTCTCCTTGATTCGCGCCAAGCGTAATTCTTAAATACGTTTCGTCGGGATTATCTTCTCCGAACTCGGTTGCTTTTTTAGCCAATTCTTGGTAACACCATCCGGCTGGATTTTTAATACTGGCTTCGATCGCATCTACAAAATCTGGAAAATCTGAAGTATTCAAATTAAAGTTCTTGCCTGAAATATTAGCATACAAGGCTTGGCAACTTGGCGTTAAATTAGCAGGAACGATATAGTTGTTGTAAGCAATATCATCAATCGTAATATCATCGGTAGGCTTTACGAGTAGGGAAGGATCGTAAACAATTGGATCTCGGTAAAGTTCCGTGGGAATGGCGGTACTAGAAATGTGGAAAGCTTCTACTTTTTCTAACCAATCAATTTCAAGTTGCTGCGTCAACATCTTCAAATCATTGCGTACTTCTCCCATCCCAAATTTGATGACTTTTGATAAGCTATCAAAGCTGTACCAATATTTCGCATCCTCGGGTTGAATCATTCTTACATCGTAGGTTTCGATCAGCTTTTCTGATCCATTTTCCATCAGGTAAAGTCTTGCTTCTTTTTCGTTGATCTGGAAGGATAGAGTGTTTTCGCCCGCTACCAGGTTGATGTAGAAACTTCTAGTGGAAGGATTTTTTAGGGCAAGTGTGCCTTGTCCTTTAATCAGGAGAGATACTTTTCCATCAACTTCCGGATGATCTGCATCACTAAACGTGAGCATGGCGGGTGCGTTGAAAAACGCTTCGTCAAAGTGTGACATAAGTGTAAGGGGTTATAAAGTTGTTCTAAAAGAATGCTTAGAAGAACTTCGTAGTGTGAAAATAAATTATCAATGAAACTCGTAAGCGCCATTAATTATTCTTGTCCTTACAAAAATATAAAATAAGTTAATATTATTGTTAAAATATATGTTTAAAATAAAAATACTTTTAAATAAACATTCCTCTCACTCTAGTAAAAGCCTACAGCGTAAGTGGAATGTAAAAGCAGTAGTACGATTGTAGTGCGAACGTTAGCTCCTTACTGTTTAACGATTTTTGCGTATTGAACGGCTTGAGTAAAAGTATTTGTCAAATTGAGGAAATAAATGCCTTTTTGCAAACTAGATAAATCTAGTTCGGTACTATTCGTTTGGGAAAGCAAAACTTGTCGGCCTTGCAAATCTGTAATGCGATATTGGTAAAGTCCCGCGGGTAGATTTTTGATTTGTACGATGTCTGTAAATGGATTTGGGAAAACCGCGAGACTCGTTGGTGTTAAATCAGTAATACTTACGGGGGCTTGAGGTATTTGATTCTCAAGCCACCAAAAATCGCCATTAGAGACAATCAAATCTTGATCTCCGTCATTGTCTAAATCTGCGTTAATAATGGAGAGCGCAGGAGTGATTCCGCTAATACTTTTTTGCTCAAAGCTAAGCGGCGAATTAGAAATATTCTGGTTCCAAGTCATGCCATCTCCATTAGTACTTAAAATAAAATCCATGCGGCCATCGCCATTATAATCACCAATCGTTACCCGTCGTAAAAGATCCGCACCCATTGCTAAAACGGCATTTTCAAAACTGTAATTTCCTTGATTGCGAAAAATCGCACAACTGAAACTTCTAATGGCAATGATATCCTGTAAGCCATCACCATCTAAATCTTGAACCTTTAAGTCGTTGACGCCACTAAAAGTATTGGTAACAACCTTCGTTTCACTAAAATTGTTTGCACCATCATTGAGGTAGAGAAGAATGTGATTGCCAGAAGGCTGGTCATAGGCTAAAATTAGATCTAGGTCATTGTCATTATCGATGTCCGCGATGTCAAAGTACTCCAAATCACCATTCGCCAAAACGGGTATCGCTACGGTGCTAAAGTTTTGATTGCCATCGTTGAAGTATATGTTTCCGGTATTATCCGTAGTATTAATTCCTACGATATCTAAATCAGAATCGCCATCTAAGTCGATAACTTGCAAGTCTCTGGCATCAAAAATATTTAGCGCAACTTTTGTGAAATTAGCCGCGCCGTCATTCTCGATTAAATAAAGTTGTTGGTCTGTATGCTGCGCAACAATTACGTCAAGATCACCGTCACCGTCAAGATCTCCCAAGGCAGGAGTCCCTAGCGGAGAAAATTCAAAATCGAGCACCTTATTCTCAAATTCAATGGGTGTATTCCCCGGCGTATTAAGTTGCAAAACGAGTTTGTTGAATCCCGTTAAAGAAAACTGAATCCCCAAAACATCCAACTCGCCGTCACCATCAAAATCGGCAACGACGGGAACGCCTAAATTGACGCCTTGGAAGGGACTTTGGATAAAATCTTGGGCAGATACTTGTAAAAAGGAGAGCAAGCAGAGTAAAGTGATGTTAAGTTTCATAATTTAAGTTTATATTTTTTGTAAAAGCATAAATTGCTTTTCATCAAAGCGTAGAAAAGCTGCTGTAAAGGTAAGAAAAGATGATCATTGCACAACCTGTTTACTGATAAAAAAAGTCATCAAATCACTTTCGTTTCCCCGCCGCTAATGGTGTTAAAGGTTCGTCTTTGGGAATTCGTCCTTGGATAATGGGCATTGAAAAAGTCTCTAGCTGTGGTAAAACGTATTTCGCAAATAATTCACATTCCTGCAAATGCGGGTAACCCGAAAAAATAAAAGACCGAATACCCAAATCTAAGTAACGGCGTAGTTTTGCCAAAATTTGATCCGGCGTACCCACCAACGCCGCCCCACAACCTGAACGCGCCAAACCAATACCGGTCCACAAATTATCTTCCACAAAAAAAGCATCGTCTGCGCTGTTTCGCATTTCCGTTTGTCGTGCCACGCCGTAAGATTGCGCATCCAAAGCTTTTTCTCGAATTGCTTTTCCTTTGTCTAAATCTAGTTTTGAAATAAGCTGCGCCGCGTAATCTCGTGCTTCGGTTTCCGTCTCCCGCACAATCATATGGATGCGCAACCCAAAGTCAACCGTTCGACCATAAGTCGCGGCTTTTTGACTCATCGTGCTCATGAGTGTCGCTAACTTTTGCTCCGTTTCTGGCCACATCAAATAGACATCACAATGTTCCGCACAAAGCGCTACGCCCGCCGGAGAATAGCCGCCAAAGTAGAGTAGTGGTCCACCATTTTGTTGGTAAGGCTTAACGGGAGCGGTATCCAATTGCAGCTGATAAAATTGTCCCTGAAAATCAATTTGATCTTGTGTCCAAGCTTGTTTTAAAATTTCGATCACTTCTCGCGAACGTTGATAACGATCTTCCGAACTCATATTGACTCCCGGCAGATTGGAAGAAATAATATTGATGGTCAAGCGCCCTTTTAAAATATGATCCAAGGTAGCGAGCGCGCGCGCCAACATGGGCGGATGGACCTCGCCACAACGAATAGCGGTGAGCAAATTAATTTGCTGTGTCAAAGGCGCTACAGCGGAAGCAAAGGTCATTGTATCTTGTCCGACGAGATACGAAGAAGGACACAAAATATTTCGGTATCCCAAACGATCTGCCGTTAACAAAATCTTCGAAGCATTTTCCCAGTTGCTTTTATACTTTGGATCCAGGTGACCCAAAAAAGCATCGTCACCATTGCAGATTGGTGCAAACCAAGCAACTTCTGCGCCGGCTTGTGCGCGCGAACGGACTTGTATCGTATCGTTTGTCATTGAGTTCAAAATTTATAAAAACTAAAAAAGCTACGCAACTTCCTCGCCCGTAGTAGCTTGCCACAGCGCATACCATTCTGCTTTGGTCAATTGCAAATTTTGTTGCGCATAAGCGGCTTTGATGCGCTCAATTTTGCTCGTACCCAAAATAGGAATAATACCCGCCGGATGTGATCGTAAAAAAGCCAGTAGAATTTGATCTACGCCAGTATCGTATTGCTGGGCTAAAACTTCTGCGGCTGCTTTCAGTCGAGCTTGTACCGGATTGGCTGTTTCGCCAAAGATCGCACCACCGCCAAAAGGCGACCAAGCGGTAGGAATGACCTGATGTTGTAAGCATTGATCTAAAGTGCCGTCTTGAAAAGCGGCTAAGTGTAAGGCAGAAATTTCAACTTGGTGAATGGACAACGGTGTAAAACTATGTAAGAGTTCAAACTGCGAGGTACTAAAATTAGAAACGCCAACGTCAAGTACTTTTCCGGCAGCTTTCAGTTGGGTAAACGCTTCCGCAATTTCGTGCGGATCCATTAAAAAGTCAGGTCGGTGCAGCAAGAAACAATCTAAGACTGATTTGCCGAGTGCTTGCAAGGAATGTTCTACGGAGGCAATGATATGAGCTTTGCTTAAATCGTAGGACTTAAGTTGGTGCGCAGGGCGATTTGGCGTGACGAGCCGAATGCCACATTTAGTGGTGAGCTGCACTTTTTTGCGTAAATCTGCTCTTCTTTTGAGGACTGCACCAAATGCTGCTTCCGTGGTGTAATGCCCATAAATATCCGCGTGGTCGAAATGGGTAAGTCCTAAATCGACACATTGGTCGATGAATTTTTCGTAGGCTTGGCTAGAAAATTGGGCGCCCCAAGTACCGAGTCGCATGGTGCCTACGATAAAAGGAGTTGCTTTCAAATTTGGGTTGAGCATAGATTATTGGTCTTAGTACTTAATTGCTGTTAATATATTATTGCAAATGTAGAAAACTCATTAGATATTTTATTGTTTAGTATTACATTGTAATAACCAAACCACCAAAATGTTCGATAAAAGAAACTGGATTCGCCGAATTGCCACCTTATTCCCTTCCTTGTTCATCAATTTTGCGTATCGACAATTGACGAATCCACAAGTATATAAACTGCGAGAAAACGAATTGAAGACTTTAGCGAAAGCGGAAAAGGAGCAAATCGAATTTAAAGGGTTCTCTATTCAATTGTATCATTGGAATCGCGGACCGAATACGATTTTGCTGGTACACGGTTGGGAAGGGCAAGCAGGAAATTTTTCGGATTTGGTGGAAACACTACTCGCCGAAAATTATTCTATTTTGGCTTTTGACGGTCCGTCGCATGGCTTTAGTTCTCGGGGAAAAACGAGCCTTTTTGAGTTTACGGACTTGGTCGCTGTTTTGATTCAGCAATATCAGATTCGGTATTTAGTGAGCCATTCTTTTGGTGGCGTAGCGACGACTTACGCTTTGAGTACGATACCCGACTGGGAAATTGAAAAGTACGTTTTATTGACTACACCCGATAAATTTTCTGAAAGGATTGATGCCGTTGTCGAACAAGTTGGCTTAACCGAAAAGGTGAAACAGGGCTTGATCAATCGGATTGAAGCTGAAATTGAGCAAGATGTTGCAAGCTTGAACGTTAGCACTTTCGTGCAACAAATTAAAGTTGCACAAGCCTTAATTATCCACGATGTCAATGATCGAGTGATTCCAATTGAACAATCTCGCCGCGTTCAACAAAACTGGTCCAACAGTAAATTGCAAGAAGTTGAAGGGACCGGACATTTTAAAATTCTACGAACGGCTACGGTTTTGAAAACGGTGAAAGAATTTTTGCAGGGAACTTAATTTTTTTTTAGAAATATTGATTATTTTGCGTAGAATTAAACACCTACTACTATGCTAATCGAAATCAATCCAGATAATCCACAAGATCGATTAATCCAGAAAGTTGCGGCCGAATTGCGCAAGGGAAAAGTTATTATCTATCCTACCGATTCCGTGTATGGATTAGCGTGCGATATTTTACAACCCAATGCCATTGACCGCATTTGTAGGCTCCGGAACCTCAATCCCGTCAAAGCTAATTTGTCGATGATGTTTAATGATATTAGTCAGTTGGCGGAATATACTAAACCAATTGATAATCAGGTGTTTAGATTGATAAAAAGAAATGTGCCAGGCGCATTTACCTTCATTGTAAATGCCAATAATAAGGTGCCAAAGATGTTCAAAAATAAAAAGCGTACGCTCGGCATTCGGATTCCCAAAAATCGAATTGTGCAAGCGCTCGTTACGGAGTTGGGCAGACCAATACTGTCGATTTCTCTCAAGCAGCCCGACGAAATTACAGCGTACCTCACCGATCCGTACGAAATTCACGAAAATTACCATAAACTCGTCGATCTAGTGGTTGATGGCGGTGCGGGAAGTCATGAAGTTTCTAGTATTTTGGATTGTACGGGAGACGAAGTAGAGGTTTTACGGCAAGGGGCAGGAGAAATTATTTGGTAAATTAAAAAAGGGAACGGCTTCTTCCTTTAGCCACCCGAACGGAAATGCGCCGATAAAAGCGCTTTCAAACGACATTCCCATAGATTATCGCATATTATTTAAAGCTTATGTCCGGATTATTGATGGATAAGAGACAATTAATTTATATTTGCGTTTTAGAAGTACTCAGGCAAATTAAATGACTAGCCAACTTGTGCGATCTTTTTAAATAAGCTTTTGCTTGCTTAACTCTTTTTTAATAAAGATAAAGAGCGTTTTTGCACTTTGATGTTATTTAAAATCTAATCGCATTTACTGGCCATCTAAGCTGTTTTGATACTTAGCTTTTGTAATTTCCGCTCACACGGTAGGAAATTTTACCAACAGAAATAAATTTGATGAATAAACTACTTACGACTTTATTAGCCTGCCTTTGTTTTATTAGTGTTTCCTTTGCTCAAAATACGGGTGACTTACGTGGAAATGTATTCGACAAAGATAGCGGAGAACCCGTTATGTTTGGAAACGTATTGCTGCAAGGAACTAGCTTTGGTACCAATACCGATGAAAATGGATTTTTTAGCTTCTCAGATATCCCCGTAGGAGAATACAACCTGGTGACGACTTACGTCGGATACGATAGCGTTTCCGTAACGGTGAACATTGTAGGCGGATCAATTACCTATCAACGGGTAGATTTGAGCTCGGGGATTAATCTTGGCGTCGTAGACGTTTCGGCGAGAAAACAACGATCTAAATCCTCTGTCCAAATTTCGACGGTTTCCGTTACCCCCGCACAAATCCGATCTTTACCGTCTACGGGAGGAGAAGCGGATATTGCGCAGTACTTACCCGTTTTACCGGGAATTATTTTTACGGGTGACCAAGGTGGACAGTTGTATATTCGGGGCGGATCGCCCGTGCAAAATAAGATCTTGTTGGATGGCATGACGATTTATAATCCGTTTCACTCCATTGGTTTTTTCTCTATTTTCGAAACGGAAGCCATTCGTTCGGTAGATGTACTCACCGGAGGTTTTAACGCCGAATACGGTGGCAGAATCTCGGCGATTGTAGACATTAAAACGCGAGATGGTAATAAAAATAGAATAGCAGGTGTCGCTTCGGTTTCTCCGTTCCAATCTAAATTACTACTCGAAGGACCACTGATCAAAGCGAAAGAAGAAGGTGGCGGAAGTACCTCATTCTTACTTACAGGAAAGCACTCTTACATTGACGAATCTTCTAAAATATTTTACGGATACGCCGCAGATTCTACGGGTTTACCTTTTAGTTATACCGACCTTTACGGAAAAGTAACCTTCAAAGCTAGGAATGGTAGTAATTTGAGTCTTTTCGGATTCAACTTCACGGATCGAGTAGATTATCCCGGAATTGCCCAATTGGATTGGAAAAATATCGGTGGTGGAATGAATTTTAGATTGATTCCTAGTACTTCTAAAATGATCGTAAATGGTGTTATTTCTTATTCGAAATATGAAATCAACCTCTTAGAATCGGATGATAATCCGCGTCAAAGTTCTATTAATAGTTTCGGAGCAGGGCTGAATTTTACTTATTTTGGTAATGATAGTGAGTTAAAATACGGTTTTGATATCACGGGTTTTAATACGGACTTTACTTTTGTTAACTTTTTAGGACTTACGTTCCAACAAGAAGACTTTACCACGGAACTTGCTGGTTATTTAAAGTATAAATACAAATGGGGAAACTTGATTGTTGAACCTAGTATTCGATTTCAATACTATGCTTCTTTGGGAGAATCTTCTTTTGAGCCCCGTTTTGGTGCCAAATATAATATCAACGAAAATATTCGCTTGAAATTTGCGGGAGGATTATATTCTCAAAATCTAATTAGTACGGTAAATGAGCGAGACATTGTCAACTTATTCGTTGGATTTCTTTCTGGACCAGAAGAAACGATTTTTAAGCCTGGAACTACAGAACCTACGGATTCTAAATTACAAAAATCTTATCACGGCGTCGCAGGTGTAGAAATTGACTTAGGAGAAAATATCGAAGTCAACATAGAGCCTTACTACAAAGGATTTACACAATTAATCAATATCAATCGAAATAAAACTAGAGCGCAAGATCCCAACTACGCGACGGAAACGGGAGAAGCATACGGGATAGATTTCTCTATGCGCTACGAAAATAAGAACTGGTACATTTGGACGACTTATTCCTTAGGTTATGTAAATCGTGACGATGGCGAGCAAGTCTATCCAACGATCTTTGATCGTCGGCATAATGTCAACTTCCTTGCTACGTATAGCTTTGGTGAAAATAGAGTATGGGAAGCAAGTGCGCGCTGGAATATGGGCTCCGGTTTCCCTTTTACACTTACACAAGGATTTTACAATCAACAACAATTTGATGATATCGACGAAGATGTGTTGACCAGCAATGGCGATTTAGGTGTAATCTACTCTGAAGATCGAAACTCAGGTCGTTTGCCTTTTTACCATCGACTAGATATGTCGCTTAAGCGCAGATTTAATTTCTCAAAAAATAGTAAATTAGAGGCAATCCTCAGTGTAACGAATGTTTACGATCGAGAGAATATCTTTTATTTTGATCGGATTAAATATGAACGAGTCAATCAACTACCTATTTTACCAAGTTTATCTTTGATTTATTCGTTCTAAAATCAAAAATAGCACATCGTTGCCTTTTGCCGAGGAGTCGTTTCGTACCGCTCCTCGGCAAAAATGTATACATACGTAGACTGATTGGATTGTTTTTAAGCATCAAAATTCCTCCTAACCCGATAAAATCATCCTGCCATGAAAAAAATTTTTACTTTACTCTTCATCGCGCTCCTCGGTAATTTTTCCGTGCAAGCTCAACAACGGATCTTACCCAAAGGTTTTGCGCCGGGTGAAGCAGCACTTATTCCTGCCTATAATGAACTTAACGCTCAGCGTGGACCTACTGGAATTTCCACTCCACCAAGTTCGCCCGTAAGAACGATGGCAGAATGGGAAGAAGTACAAGCCATTGTGATTACTTGGTCTGGCTTCAACAGTATTTTAGCGGATATCGTGCGGTATGCCAGACTAGAATGTGAAGTGATTATCGTTTGTAGCAATGAAACTGCAGTTAAGAATTACCTAGGTAATGCGGGCGTAGACTGGAGTTCTAATGTGAGTTTCATCGAAGATGAATATGATAGTATTTGGGTAAGAGATTATGGTCCTAATACGGTTTACACCAATGATGTCGATTCCTTATTACTCGTCGATTGGATTTACAACCGACCGCGCTACGATGATGACAAAGTATCGGATGTTGTAGGAAATTTTATGGGCGTTCCGGTATACAGTACGGATGATGGTGCGGTAGGGAATGATTTAGTACATACGGGCGGTAATTTTATGGCGGATGGACTCGGTCAGGCCTTTTCTTCCGAATTGGTACTCGAAGAAAACGGTCCTTTTAATCAATTCGGATCGAGCAATCACTCTAACGCAGAAGTGGATGAGATCATGAATGCTTTTATGGGTATTCAAAGCTATCCCAAGATGACGGTATTACCTTACGATGGTATTCACCACATTGATATGCACATGAAGTTATTGGATGAAGAAACCTTAATCGTCGGTCAATATCCAACGAATGTTGCGGATGGTCCTCAGATTGAAGCAAATATTCAGTACGTTTTAGATAATTATACCACTAACGCGGGGAACCAGCACAAAGTCATTCGAATTCCGATGCCGCCAGACTTTAACGGGGCTTACCCTAACACCAATGGCGATTATCGAACGTATACCAACGCTTTATTTGTCAATAAGACGATTTTAATTCCTGTTTACCAAGAACAATACGATTCAACGGCTTTAAGAATTTGGAGAGAAGCGATGCCGGGGTACAATGTACAAGGCATTAATTGCAATTCGATTATTCCTTACGGTGGTGCGATTCATTGTATTACCAAAGAGGTTGGCGTCAGTAATCCATTGTGGATTGCTCACTCGCGCGTCAGAAGCGCCTTGCCCGATGAGATGATTCCAATTACGGCAACGATTAAACATAAAGAAGGAATCGAACAAGCTAAGCTTTTCTACGCCGTTGGTGCACCTGAGAATTTCACGGAAGTAGCGATGACTTATGACGGAGGCACCGCTAGGTGGACGGGAATGATTCCGGGACAAGCGGGAAGTGCAAAAGTCTATTATTACATCTACGGAAAGGCGAACGACGGAAAGGAACAATTGCGTCCCATGCCTGCGCCCGAAGCTTATTTTGATATCCAGATTGATCCTTACATTGTAAGTACGACGGATGTAGCTGCCGTTGAGAGTCGAATCGGTGAGGTATTCCCTAATCCAGCAGGTGCGATGACTTGTATTCCCGTCGTAGCGGACCGAAGGGTGCAAGCTCGGATTGTTTTGAAAGATTTATACGGACGACAGCTAACAACGATTTTTACGGGACAATTAGAAAAAGGGGAGAGCAAGCACTTTATTGATGTACAAACGTTGCCCGCCGGAACTTACTTGATCAATTTAGAAACGGATCGGGACGTCGCAGTAAAAAAATTGACTGTCAAGTAAAAACTAACTATAATAAGTACACGTTACGAAAGACTTAAGCGTGCTTTGTAGCCAATAGCGCAGTCCTCCCGAATTTCCACAACCGGAAATTCGGGATTTCTATTAAATCAAGTCAATTAGCATTTTATCAATAAAGTATAGTCACTTGATAGGAGGATCGGAAAAGAAATGATAGTAATACACTATTGTATCTTTCTGCAAAATTAAGTTTACTTGCAAAGGAATTCATACCGCAAAAAAAACTACTTTTTAGACGGACAAAATTTTAATAAAAAGCAGCAATTGACAATGTATTTATTTAGATTTATGCATTAATTAATCAGTACGAGAATGGCTAAGATAAAAACATACAAAACCTATACAACAAATGAAGCAACCGAGGGCGAATCTCGCTTGACTTATTTGGAAGAAAGAAATAGCGAAGAAATCGTTATTTTGAAAGAATCTTACCATTTAGATGGTGAATTAAAATCAAGAATGGAGCGGACACTCGACGAAAAAGGTCGGGTACTCGAAGAGATTCAGTACAGCGAATCGCCCGAAGATCCAGATCAAATCTCATCTTATCGCTATGATGATAGCAATCAACTAGCGGTGATAGAAACGAGCTATCGAGATAATAGTAAAAGTTTTCGAAAATATGAATACAATAAAGAAGAGCATAGCCTTACTGTTTACATTCGAGACGAGAACGATGAACTAGAAGGAAAAGAGTATCGCAAATTTGATGACGAAGGAAGAGTCATTCACGAAGAAATTTATGGTCCAGAGGAAGAATTCATGTCGCACATGGAAACAAAATACGATGAGTACGATAATTACTTGGAACGTTACTTTGAGTATCCGGATGATTTTGTGCGAGAGTATTTTTATAAATATTTGCGCAACGATAAAGCCCAAATCGTCAAGATTCAGATTATAGATAGTAATGGAAAACTAGCAAGAGAGGATTTTATGGATTATGATGAGCGGGGCAATCGCACCATTCATCGTTTTTCGGACTTTGAGCAAAGCTTGGCAGAGACGCGCAAGTACGAATTTGATGAAAACGATCGAGAAGTAAAGGAACAACATTACGGTCCGGACGAAAGCTTAAAACAAAATATTGATTATACTTACCGAGAAGATGGTCTTTTAGCAGAAGAGCATCATTTCTCCATCACGGGAGAAATAACTTTACGATTCGAGTACGAATTTTTTCACGAAGTGGATAAGGCTTAAAGAGTAGGATGGTTTTACGTTTACTAAACTTTCAAAGTTTAGTAAACGTAAAAAAATCTAACGCAAAAAAATTAAACGAGCCTTACTTACATCCTTCCAATTGCGCCTGCACCTCCGAGAGCTTGATCGTCCCATAATCGTTGCCCCAAGCATTCTTGATGTAATTTAGAATGTTGTTGATATCTACATCAGACAAATTTGGAATGCCTGCCATGGGTTGGTCATAAGCTTGTCCGTTAACGACGATTGGTGCTCGCAATCCATTGCGAATAATACAGGCCAAATCTTCACTGTTTTTTTGCAAATAATCAGCCTGTGCAAGTGGCGGAATTAAAGTTTTTAATCCTTTGCCATCTTCCATATGACAACTCGCACAATATGCTAAGTAGGCCGCTTCTCCTTGCGGAAAACGCGTGGTCTGGCAGCTACTGATGTACATGATAACACCGAGCGCGAAGAAAATATAGTATTTATTCATTTAATAGTTTATCAATATCCAGCATAAATTTATCTACCGATTCGGGATCCGTTCCTTCACAAAAAGCACGAATATGCCGATCTTTATCCACCAAAATAAGTCGACCACTATGGTCAAACCCTTCTGGTGCTTCGGGATCTTCTTGCGCAGCAATAAAGTAATTATCCGCCATATCGTAAATCTGATCTTTGTCGCCCGTCACGAAATGCCATTTATCCGATTTAACGTCGAGTGCGCTGGCATATTTTTTCAGTTTCGCCACCGTATCGCGTTTCGTATCAATTGAGTGGGAGAGTAAATAAACTTTGTCATTCGATTTGAAGCGATCGTGAACCCGAAGCATTTGTTGTTTTACCTTTGGGCAAATCGTCGGACAAGAAGTAAAGAAAAAGTCTACGACGTAAATTTTATCCTTGAAAGTCTCATTGTTAACGATATTGCTATCTTGATTGACAAAACTAAAGTCGGGCACTTTATGATAAATGGTATCGCCATTTTCATAATCGCGTTCGCCTAGAATTGGTAAAGCTTTTCCATCATCGCTGAGGGTATTACCCGTTTCACAAGCAGCGATTGCACCAATCGCAAAGAGTAAAACTAAATATTTAAAAGTTGTCATGGTTAAAATAAATTTTTCTAAAAAAATCTTAAATTAGAAAGTATTAAAATTGAGTTTACGCCTAATTTCGGCGTTTCAAAGCTGTTTACTTCGCTTTGCCTGCTAATTGCTTCACCAAAGCCGTCCCCACTTCAATACTAGCGAGCATTTCGCTACGTACTTTTGTAATCTGGCCTTTTTCTTTTTCTAAATAAGCTAAAGCGGCGGCTTTCTCCATTTCTTTCTTGGGCTTTTTGTACGTATTCATCCAAGCCATCATGCCTTCGTCGGCAGCTTCTAACTGTTGTATCACCGTTTCGATTTTTGCTTTGGTGGCATCGTCAAGTGGCGTTTGCCCTTCTTCCGTTTTTAAATGCTTTTTTAAGGAACGTACCAAACGTTGGATTTCACTCATTTTGGGCATCACGTCGTCGTGGATTTCCATGACTTCATCATGTGCTGCTTGTTGAGCTTGATAATTGTCCCCACAAGCCATTGCAAACAAACTCAGACCGAAGAGTAATAATATGGAGTATTTCATCATTCTTTTTTTATTTTAAAACAAATTAGGGTAAACGTTCTAGTTGTAAAGTGCTAAAGTAGTTAGTAAACCTTTGCTTCCGCTTGCCGCTGACCAAATGATTCACTTAGCACCACTGATAAACACTGTTCGCGAATAGACTAAGCATAAATTAATAAGTAGTTGTCATCGACGCCGGTACACATAAAATAAAATCAGCTTTGCCAAGATATGCTTCTTCCAACTGATCAATCGCTGTTTGTGAAACCGTTGTAATGGTTTTAAGTTTAGCAGAAGGATGTATCTTTTTGAGATACCAAACGATTCCTTCGTGATCGTCGCTATGAAAACTGCCATTGAAGTGCAGAAAAAATTGTCCTTTTTGCCAAGCTTGGCTAATGAAATGTGCCATCGTTGCATCTTTGATCGCCTGTGCTTTTGGAAACCAAGTTGGATGATCGCCCATGCCTTCCATCATCGTCATCATGGATTGATACGATTTTAATTGAATATCGAAAGGAATGGGAAGCGGGGCAAGGTATTGTTTTGCCGTCGAGCTCAAGGAGTCTAAGGCTTTTAGCCCTTTTTTATAAACCAAGGAAGCATAACGCCGGGGAACATTACTAGCAATAAACTTTAGTTGATGAACCTTCGCGAAAGTTAATAAGGGCTTATAATCCGTCTGATGATTGGGCCATAAGCGTACTTCTTGTTCAAAGCTTTTTTCGGTAATTAGCCCTTGCAAATATTCGTCGATGAGCAATTGGTTATCTGCTTCAAACATTTCGGCGCCGAGTACGAGTTGTTTCGCTTTTTTAGCGTATAAATCTTTGGTTAATTCTAGCTGGAGCCAATGTGCAATTGGATTATTGTGGAGTTCTCCAAAAAATAAAATATCAGTGCTATCCATTACGGCGAGCATATCTCCGTAATTGATTTTTTCGCCCGCTGGATTGAAAAGTTGATAGGCTAATTTATCTTGTGCTACCATCAATAGCGATTGACTCAGCAATAAAAGGAGTAGGGAGATTTTTTTCATACGAAGCGATTTGAGAAAACCTTTGCCTTGCGCCATAAATGAGCGGAGGACATACGAAATTAATTACACCACAAATGTAAGTTGTATTCTATAATTTTGGTAAAGAAACTACGACTAGTTGAAAATTAGAATGATTCTAAAATGAAGTTGTTCACAATAAAACCTTAAGCATAAGGGTCAACTTTTTTCCGAGCTTGTTTTTTTTCAGATTGAATGGCTTTTTCTTTCCGTCGTTTGACCTTAACGGATTTAGGTACGGGTACTTTCTTTCTAGGCTTTTTTTTGGTGAGCGCTGCGGTGAGGAGTTGACGAAGTTGAAGAAGAGCAAGTTGTTTATTTTTAAATTGAGAACGCGTTTTTTGACAAGTGACTTGTAGTATACCTTCTTTCGAAAGTCGTGGAGCCAGTTTTGCAAGTAATAATGCTTTCTGCGGCGCATCAAGATATTCGGAGCCAGCGATATCTAGAAAAACAGAGACTCGGGTAGAGACTTTATTAACGTGTTGACCACCTTTGCCAGAACTTCTACTCATTTTGAAGATCAACTCTTTTTTTAGTGCTTCGAACCCTTTCATTTGATTATCTTGTTTGCTATTTAATCTCGTATTTACAACCGAAGAAAGTAAGGATAAAGTTCCCCCAGAAAAATCAGCACGCTTTTTTCTGATGCTTGCGTCCTAAAAATCATACGGTATACGATTTGATTTTTCAGGCGAAAAACCTTCTCTGAGTTTGGGCTTGACGCAAATCAGTAGATTTTTTGTTCAAACCCGTCTTGGTCAGCAATCGACTTGAACAAAAAGATCAATTTGCAAATATTTTTGACATTTTAAACCACTTCCTTATATCTTTGAAAACAAACTTATTTATTTTTGCCATAAAATGATCCTTTAGCAGTCGTTTACTTCGCTAAAAAGTCAAACAATTCGTGCTAAATTTTGTTATATAACCAAACACTTGAGGATTAATTAGAGGAAGTATTTACCAGTGAGTAAATTGCTTTTGATGACGGAAAAATTATCCATCGCGCCACAAAAAAAAATATCATGAAACGACAAAGAGTGCTAGTTTGGTTTAGACAAGATTTGCGGCTGCATGATAATGAAGCGTTGACGGATGCCCTCAAAAGTGGTATTGAAGTTATTCCCATCTACGTTTTTGACGAACGTGTTTTCAAAGGAAAGACGCAATTCGATTTCCCCAAAACGGCAAAGTTTAGAGCAAAATTTATACTCGAAAGTGTAGAGGATTTAAGAGCATCTCTGCGCAGCTTAGGTAGTGAACTGATCGTACGCGTAGGAAAGCCGGAGGATGAGATTTATAAAATAGCACAACAAGTCAAATCGAGTTGGGTATTTTGTAATCGAGAGCGGACAAGGGAAGAAGTCGCCGTGCAGGATGCATTGGAGCGTAACCTTTGGTCTATTGGTCAAGAAGTCATTTTTTCTCGGGGAAAGATGTTGTACTACACGCAAGATTTGCCCTTTCCCGTCACCCACACTCCCGACGCTTTTACCCAATTTAAAAAAGAAGTGGAACGCATCGTACCCGTACGAGAACCCTTGCCTGCACCAACCGCTGCCGACTTTAATCCCTTAACGATTGAACTCGAAGCGGGAGAAATGCCGGAATTAAAAGATTTTGGTTGGGAAGCATTTACAACGGATGACCGAAGCGCATTTGAATTTGTTGGTGGAGAAACGGAAGGCTTAGCGCGGTTGCAGCATTTCGTTTGGGAAGCAGAGCGCTTACAAAATTACAAAACGACTTGTAGCGGGCTCATGGGAGAGGATTATTCTTCCAAATTCTCGGCTTGGCTATCGCAAGGCTGCTTATCGCCAAAAATGATCTACCAAGAACTCAAAAAATACGAACAAGAAACGGGCGCGAATAAGTCTAGTTATCATTTGTTTTTAGAATTATTGTGGCGAGACTTTTATCGCCTGATGGGCAAAAAATACGATGAGCTTATTTTTCAAAAGGGAGGAATCAAAGGAGAAGTGGACGAACGTTGGAAAGATGATTATCGCTTGTTGCAATTGTGGAAAGAAGGTCGGACGGGCGTTCCATTTATTGATGCCAATATGAAGGAATTACTCCACACGGGGTTTATGTCTAATCGCGGGCGGCAAAACGTTGCGAGTTTCTTGGTTAAGGATCTAAACGTCAACTGGCAAATGGGCGCTTCCTATTTTGAATCTATGTTAATTGATTATGACCCTTGTAGCAACTGGGGGAATTGGAATTACATTGCCGGGGTTGATTCTGATCCGCGAGATGACCGCTACCTGAATATTTTGGTACAAGCCAAACGCTTTGATCCCAAGGGCGAATACGTAAAACGTTGGCTACCCGAATTAGTCGATGTACCCGTCAATAAAATTCACCGACCAGATACTTTAACGGTGGAAGAACAAACGGCCAGTCAAATAAAGATTGGAGCGAGTTATCCCAAAGCGATGGTAAATACCCGCCGTTGGGCCTAAGCTTTAATAACGGATAATTTGTAAAGTGTCGACCTTCGTACTGACTTTGATGAAATTGTAGAGCTTCGCCTCACTCTCTTTTTTACTAAGTCTTGATTTCCCTTTTTGCCAATTCACTAAAACAACTGGCATCTTTGTCCCGCCTGTATTAGTTGTCTGATTCGTAGCAATATCAATTTTTTGAAGATCCGTAAAAACGGTCTTTGCTTGCATACACAACTGGAAATAAGGCAAACTATCTCGCTGTAAGCTATCTAGCTGCAACTTCAAATCTTCGATCAAAATGTCTTTCTCTGATTTCGCCTGTAGCGCTTGATCTAGTTGCTTGCTAAACGCAAGATCGACGTTCGTGACTTTTGCGTTGAGTTGCTCAAACTTTTCTAAAGAAATTTCAGAAGTAGGGATGAGTTGTATTTTGGTATCTTCAATTCCATACTTTAATAATCCTTCTTGATACTCCTTGATATTCTTCTTAACTGCATTGGAGCCATAGACTTTAATGTTGAGGAGATTGGTACTATCGGTTTGTAATAAACCCCAAGCATCCACACTTTCTCCAAAGTATTCATTCAAAAAAGCTTCGATATTGTTGTTGATTTTGTTTTCTTGATAAACCGTCGAAAGAATGCTTAGACTCGGTAGGATTAATAAAAGACAAATTCCGATGACCATCAACCGTGTTTTTCTTCTTTCCACGGGATCAATGTAGGCTTTGAATGGAAAATCTAATAGTCGTACGATAATGTAAGTGGCCACCGCGACAAAAGTGGTATTCAGAAAAAACAGATAAAAAGAACTTAAGATAATGGTTTGATTCATATTGGCAATTCCAAATCCACAAACACACAGTGGTGGCATCAAAGCGGTAGCAATGGCAACGCCCGGAATCGCGTTAGACTTATCCTTGCGCGAACCTGAAATGATTCCTGCAATTCCACCAAAAAAGGCGACCAAGACATCCAGCAGGGTAGGCTTCGTTCGAGCTAAAATTTCGGAGGTTTCTTGCCCGAAAGGCGTTAAAGAAAAATAAAGCGTACTGGTAAATAAAGCGATTCCAATGGCAATGGCTAAGTGTCGGAGCGCAATCATCAGCGTTTTTCGATCGTTGATTCCTACGGCGAGTCCAATCCCCAAAATGGGAGACATCAAGGGCGAAATTAGCATGGCTCCAATGATTACGGCTGGCGAATTCAAATCCAAACCGAGGGAAGCAATCATAATGGAGCACATCAGCAGCCAAGCATTAGCGCCCTCCATTCGTTTATTGTTCTTGATATTAATAATTGTACCTTCTCGGTCCATCCCTTTTTTCAGGTCGATGAGTTGGGCAAAGAAAGTCGTAAATTCTCCACGTATACCATTTACCCCTTCCTTGATTTGCTGCGTTGGCGTCAAGTTTTGCGAGGGAGAAGTTTTCTCTTCGGATTTTTTTTCGATAGGTTTTTTCTCTTCGGGCATGTGCTACAATTAAAGCTTAGACAAATTTACCATCTTTCATTAATAATCTTCGATCGCTCATCGCTGCGAGTTGCTCATTGTGGGTAACGATGACAAAAGTTTGCTGGAAGTCATCTCTAAGCTGGAATAACAATTCGTGTAAATCTTGCGAAGACGCCGAGTCTAAATTTCCACTAGGTTCGTCGGCAAAGACAATCGCGGGTTTATTCATTAAAGCTCTTGCTACTGCAACACGTTGCTGTTCGCCACCGGATAATTGAGTGGGTTTATGCTCAAACCTTTCGGATAAACCTAGGTAGTCCAAAAGTTCTTTTGCACGTGCAATACTGGGGGCTTCTGCTTGTTTATTGATAAAAGCGGGAATACAAACATTTTCTACGGCGGAAAACTCGGGGAGCAAATGATGGAATTGAAAAATAAAACCGATGTGCTCGTTCCTGAATTTAGCCAGTGCTTGCGTCGCATATTGCGATAAATCAATGTCTTTGATGATCAGTGTGCCAGCGTCCGCTTGGTCCAAGGTACCCAAAATATGCAATAACGTACTTTTTCCGGCGCCAGACTTCCCTACAATGGAAACCACTTCTCCCTTTTTGATGTGTAGGTCGACGTCATTTAGAACGTTCAAGTTACCGTAGGACTTTCTAATGCCCGTTGCTCTGATCATGTATTTTTGTTTGTGAAATTGTAAAACAAGCGTTGCAAATATAGAATCGTTTTGCTGATGGCAGGTATCTATTGCCGATTAATATCATTTTATGCCCACCATTGGATTCCAAAAATAATTATAGTTGCGTAAAATCTGCTATTTTACCGTCGATTTTCTCAGAATGTGGAGTCGAAGCTGGTCGCAAAGCGTTTTTTTGCGAACACATATGACTTCTGGCTGCCAAAATTTAATTAATCTTAGGGAAAGCTTAGATGCTCAGGGCAGCAGATTTTGCTCTCAATCGTTTTTTAATTAAATTAGTTTATGATTTTTAAATCGACGCGCACGATAACCGCTTTTACCGCTCCTGACCATACTATTTTGAAGGAAGTATTACATCCAGATAACGATGGGGTTGATTTGCCTTATAGTTTGGCTTCCGCGAAATTATTGGTGGGTACCGCTTCTCTACCACATCGCTTGAAAAGCAAGGAGTTATACTATTTTTTAGCAGGAGAAGGAGTCATTTATGTAGATGGAATAGCACAAGCCGTGCAAACGGGAGATGTTGTTTTGGTGCCCGGAAATGCAGAACAATACGTGGAAAATAAGGGAAAAGTAGACCTTGCATTTTTGTGTATTGTTTCGCCAAAGTGGCAAGCAGAAGAAGATACTTCTGCCTAAGTAGCGCTGACGGAAAGTTTAAAAACTGGTTTAAAAATTAAAATTTAGCCTTTCCTGCACATCTGTCTGAAAATAGCGTGAGAAAAAGCCTGTAGCGGCGGTTTCTCCTTTTTTATTCTAGGAAAGATTTTTTTTATTCCTAAAAAAAAAGCTAAATTTACGCGTCCAGAAAATGGGAATTATCATAAATTGAACTCAGTCGTCCGAACGTAAAGGTCGGGATGTATGCGTAAGATTTATTTTAAAGTATATAAATTATTGTTTGAAAATTTAAAGTTTACATATAGAAGAAAATTTACATTTAAGCTCTATTGTGACGGTTACTTTGGATTACGGCTTTAAACGGGCTTAGTAAGTTCCATTTCATTAGTAAAATCAGCTTTAAATTTTAAACAAGATTATATGAATGTTCTACAGCTTTGTAAAAAATTTCCTTTTCCCGTTAAAGATGGGGAAGCTTTAGCAGTCACTCACCTTGCAAAAGCTTTACACGAGCTGGGTTGTAGCATTACTTTGCTGACAATGAACACGCATAAGCACTTTCTTGACACCAAGAAAATTCCCGAAAGCTTCAATCATTACAAAGATATTTACTTTGCTGACCTCGACAATCGCCTTCGGTTGAAAGATGCTTTTTTGAATCTTTTTTCTAGTCAATCTTATCATATTTCTAGGTTTATTTCTCCCGCGTTTGAAAAGTTATTGATTAAAGTGCTACAGCACGACACTTTCGATGTTATACAGTTAGAAACGCTTTATCTAGCGCCTTACATTCCAATTATTCGGAAATATTCCAAGGCTAAAATTGCCATGCGCGCGCACAACGTAGAGCACGAAATTTGGGAGCGGATCAGTAACAACACACAGTTTTTACCCAAAAAAATGTACTTGTCGCACCTAACGAAAAAGTTAAAAAACTTTGAACAAGCTGCTTTGCGAGAGTATGATTTGTTGATTGGTATCACCGCAAAAGACTTGACGACGTTCAAGAAAATGGGCTACCAAGGAGAAAGTGTAGTGGTGCCCATCGGTATTGATCGTAGAGATTATCGCCCGTACCCTAAGAGTTTTAAACGAGAATTGAGTATTTCTTTTATCGGTTCCTTGGATTGGCGTCCCAATCAAGAAGGTTTAGTCTGGTTTTTGGATAAAGTTTGGGAAAAAATTGCGGACAAATATCCTGATTTGAAGTTTAATGTAGCGGGTCGGAATACGCCGAAATGGTTGTTTGATTACCACAAGAAAAACGTCGTCATGCACGGGGAAATTCCGAATGCGAATCGCTTTATTAATGACCATTCCGTCATGATTGTGCCTTTGTTGTCTGGTAGTGGCATGCGCGCTAAGATTTTGGAAGGGATGGCACTCGGGAAAGTAGTTATTACAACGGCACTAGGTTTGGAAGGGATTGATGCGGCACCGGGCAAAGAAGTACTCATTGCGAATACGCCCGAAGAGTTTCAAGCACAAATTGAATTTTGTTATCGAACGAGTCAGGCAACTTTATTTGAAATTGGGAAAAATGCTCGTAACTTCGTCACCCATAAGTACGACAATCTTGCCGTAGCTAAACAATTATTGACAAAATATAAGTTGCCCAGCCCCGAAAAGGTTTATCAAAGTTAGCAAACTTTGAGGTTCTTCGGTGGATCAAACTTGTTTTAAAGATTTTCCCAACTAATGCAGCTGATTCTTCAAGCCATTTTTTTTATCAGTGTTTTTGGACTGCTGCATTCCTATCTTTTTTATCCACTCTTACTCAAATGGCTCGCCGGAGAGAAGCAATTATCTACCGATCAATACCGCCGAGACGATCAATTGCCCAAGGTAACCGTTGTTATGTCTTTGTACAATGAAGAGCAAGTTATCGAAGAAAAGTTATCGACGCTGCTGCAACAAGATTATCCAGTTCATTTATTAGAAATTTATATTGGCTCTGACCAATCTTCCGACCGTACGAATGCTAAAGTCCAAGCGATTGCTGCCCAACACTCTAATATTAAGTTTTTTCCTTTCGAACAGCGCCAAGGCAAACCGGGAGTGATCAATGCGTTGGTAGAAAATTTACAACGAGAAAATCGCCTTACCGCAGAAGATATTCTACTTTTTACAGATGCGAACGTCATGCTCAAATCAGATACGGTTTGGAATTTAGTTCGACATTTTAAGCAAGCCGAAACCATTCTAGTCGATGCCAATATGGTTAATACCGGTTTACTCAAAGCAGGCATTTCTTATTCAGAACATCAGTATATCAGTTCCGAAGTTATTTTGAAACATCGGGAAGGCTTGGTTTTTGGTAAAATGGCTGGTCCTTTCGGGGGTTGCTACGCTTTACGCGCCAACTATTATCATTTTGTGCCGCCCAATTTTTTGGTAGATGATTTTTACATTGCCATGAAAGCCTTTGAACAAGGAGGAAATGCGATCAATGATTTGCAAGCGATTTGCTACGAGTCGGTTTCCCATGATATTCGAGAGGAATACCGTCGAAAAGCGAGAATATCGGCTGGAAATTTTCAAAATTTGAATAGTTTTGCCTATCTATTATTTCCGCCGTACACTAAATTGAGTTTTACTTTTATTTCCCACAAAGTTTTGAGGTGGCTAGGGCCTTTTTTTATTATCTTCGCCTTCCTAACGAGTGGTATTCTAGGACTTCTAGGAAGCCTTTTTTTCCAATTTATGTTTGGATTACAACTGCTAGTACTGGTGTTCATTCCTTTGCTGGATAAACTATTGGCTTATTTTCAACTCAATTTTATCCCCATTCGGAATGTTCATTATTTCATTATTATGAATGTCGCCTTGTTAGAAGGATTTTTTAAATACCTAAGAGGAATTAAATCAAATGTTTGGACGCCGCCAAAGCGAACCTAAAGTTTAAAAAAATATGTTGAATACCATCGAAGAAGCCCTTGAAGATATCAAGGCAGGAAAAGTGATTATCGTTGTAGATGATGAAGATCGAGAAAACGAAGGAGATTTTATCTGCGCCGCAGAATGTATTACGCCGGAGATTATTAACTTTATGGCAACCTACGGAAGAGGCTTGATTTGTACGCCTTTGGAAGAGCATCGTGCAGATGAATTGAACTTGCCAATGATGGTGTCGGATAATACTTCTTTTCACGAAACTGCTTTTACCGTATCGATTGATTTGTTGGGACAAGGTTGTACTACGGGAATTTCTGCTTACGATCGGTCTACGGGAATTCGTGCCTTGGTGAATCCAGAAACGAAGCCGGAAGATTTTGCGCGCCCAGGTCATATTTTCCCACTGCGTGCTAAATCTGGTGGTGTCTTACGTCGGACAGGACACACTGAAGCAGCAATTGATTTTGCACAATTAGCAGGATTTTATCCCGCTGGTGTTTTGGTAGAAATACTCAATGAAGACGGAACGATGGCAAGGTTACCAGAACTACTTAAGATTGGTGCTAAGCACGGAATGAAAATCGTTTCAATTAAGGATTTGGTAGAGTACCGCATGAAAAAAGAACGCTTGATTGAAAAACAACTCAGCGTAAATTTACCAACCAAATATGGGGACTTAGAAATCATTGCTTACAAGCAAATTAATACCAATGATACGCATTTGGCGATCCGAAAAGGAACTTGGAACCCAGATGATTCGGTGATGGTAAGGGTACACTCCTCGACGGAAACGGGAGATATTATTGGGCATTTATTGGATGGTTTCGATACGCAAATTCAAACGGCCTTAGAACAAATTTCGAAAGAAGGGACGGGCTTATTGCTCTACATGCGCCATTTCGAAAAAGATGATGCCATTCTAAGTTGGTTACAGAATTTTAAAAATGAACAAGCTGGAATTGCCGTAGAAAAAGTACGAACGGAAAGTGTACAGCAACGTGATTTTGGTGTTGGTGCGCAAATTTTACGAGATTTAGGCATTACTAAAATTCGATTATTAACGAATAGCCCTAAACGTAGAATTGGAATCGAAGGCTACGGTTTAGAAATTATAGAAACGATTGGGCTAGATGGATAAGCATCGCGATCAAGTTGAGTTTAGATACGAAATAAAATATCGACTAGAACAGGTCGCCATCGGAGTGGTTTTGCAGACTTTGCAAAACCACCCCGCTAGTTTTAGGCCACTTTTTCCAGATCGTATAGTTAATAATATCTATTTTGATACGCCTGATCTTAATAGTTATAAAGACAATGTAATTGGTATTGCGGATCGTCAAAAACTGCGGGTGCGTTGGTACGGAGCGCAAAAAAGGGTAGTGGAAAATGCTCAATTGGAAGTTAAAATCAAATCCAATCAACTTGGTCGCAAAAAGATTTTATCGGTGCCTGATTTTACTTTTGAAGACTTAGCGCCCTTAACGGAGCGAGTTAACGAGAGGAGCTCATTGTTGCTACAACCGACCTTGGTGAATCGTTATTTGCGATCGTATTACGGGAGTAATGATGGAAAATTTCGAATTACCATTGATCAGGAACTTGCATACTTTTCTTTTTATACGGGGCAAGTATTTGATCGCTTTACACATCAGGAAGCCGTCATTGTCGTAGAGTTGAAATATGCGGCAGCAGACGAGCTTGAGAGTGGTTTTATTAAGCAATACCTGCCTTTTCGGCAAACGAAAAGCTCAAAATACGTCAATGGTATTCAGCTCTGTTTATTGAACTAAATACTTTGTAATATAAATTATCGAACATTTTGAAGCTGCCTTTTCGGCTTACTCCGCGTCGACTCCTCGCCTTAATCCTTTTCAAGGATTATATTCACAAACTTAAATTACAAAGTACTAAATAGACGGGGTCTCAAATACCTTCAAAAAGTATAGCGGTTCTGGTATTTAGAATTTAGGACAAAGAATTGTTTCGTCGTCGTAGTTCCCCAAATAAGTTAAGGAAATCTCGAAAGCGTTTTGGCCTTCATTGTAGTTGATTAAATCCTCTAGATTCACGTCGTAGCTAATTCCAATCAAAAAACTATTGAACTCCAAACCAACTTGCATTGCCACTGCGTCGAGGCTAAAGCTATTATCTTCATTGCTGACTGGTCGTACCCAGCCACCAATTTGAATGGCATTGCTCGTGAAGTCATTGAGTTTAAAACGGAAGTTGGTACCGGTTGTGATTTCTAAGTGAGGCCCTTGAACGGCAAAAAGTACTCTAGGAAGCATGCTCACGGTTTCGGTTAGGGGAAACTGAGCACTAAGCTGTCCGGATAATCTACGATATAGTTTGCTGTCGCCACCTTCGTTGCCATCTTCATCAGGCTTATAGAAAGAGACTTGCGGTGTAAATACATGGTGCATCGCAAAGCCTGCAAAGAGGGAAGCGTTCCGACTAATGGTGTAACTATAATTCAGTCCTACCGAAAAATCAGGATAAGAAAAATTATTTTCTGGTAAATCTTCACCCGAGGCAAAAGTGTAGCCTGAGATACCGTTAAACTGATCATTGAAACTCAGATTTTCATAATTGATATTTCGTTGTGCCAGTGCTCCTTGGATACCGAGCGTTAGATATTGCTTTTTATTATAGTCTAAGGCTTTGTGATATGCCCCTGAAATGGCAATTTGGTTGGTAACAAAATCAATGTTGCTCACTTTATCGTTGAAAAAAGCCAGTCCGATGGCAAAAACATCTTTGTAGCGATTGTTAAAATCCAGATCAAAACGGACATCTACGGCGCCCGAAAAAGTGACATAAGGACTTTCTAATGCTCCACGCCATTGATCGCGATAAATGGTAGAAACTCGGTAACGCCCATTGAAAGCGCCCGTCAATGCGGGATTGAGGGTAAGGGGAGAAGCGTAAAACTGAGTAAAGTGTTGATCTTGTGCGGTACTACTACTCATCCACAGCGTCAAAATAAAAACAACTAAGGCAAACTTTTTCATAATTAATATTCAGCGTGTTCGTCTAAATTCGCAGGCAAAGTTAAACTATTTCAAAACAAAAATGCAACAATTATGCACTACCTCAACGGGCTTTCTTTTGGTTTTAGTATTTAAAACCAACTTCTTAAGTTTGGCTCGGCTTGGAGGATGGGATTATTCTCTTTTAAAAATGGAATAATCACCAAATGAACAAAAGCAGGAGATCATTTTTTTGATCAATTTCTCGAATTTAAAAACAAGTTGATGCGTGATTTCGATATTTCCTAATTTTGCTTATCTTTAAGCAGGTATTATGCAAAAGCTGTTCCACAAGCAATGCGAGATTTTTCGGGCGTCAGTTTAGTGCTTAACGCAAAAAACGGTTTGATTTCTAGCATCATTTTTGGATAATGATCAAACAACTATAAATTTTAAAACTACACTTCAGCATTAATGAATATTGGTATTTGTCCTCTTAGTGTCGTACCCATTAGAAGCAATGCTTCTGACAAAAGTGAAATGGTTTCTCAATTGCTCTTTGGCGAGATGGTAGAGCTGTTAGAAAAAAGAGGGACTTGGTCAAAAGTACGATGTCTTTGGGATAATTATATTGGTTGGTTAGATACCAAGCAAATCAAAATTATTCCGGCGAGTGACGTAGCATTATACCAAGAAAAATACGCTTGTAGCATGGAGTTGGTGCAACCAGCCGTTGGTGATGATTTCTATCTGCCAATCACGATCGGCGCGACTTTGCCCGATTTTGATGGTTTAAAATTTCGCTTGAATGGTAGTAGTTTTACCTTTAGTGGTCAAGCAATTTCTCCACAAGAAATTGAACCGAGCACAGAGTTATTAATCAAAGTAGCGCGTCGTTATTTGTACGCACCTTACCTGTGGGGAGGACGATCTCCAATGGGAATTGATTGCTCTGGTTTTACGCAAGTCGTTTTTAAAATGCTAGGCACCGCTTTGCCACGAGATGCTGCCGAACAGGTAGCGGTGGGCGATTTGGTTGACTTTGCCGAAGAATCGAAAGTAGGGGATTTGGCATTTTTCGAAAACCGAAAAGCTAAAATTACCCACGTAGGAATCATCATGCCCGAAGGAAAAATTATTCATGCTTCTGGTCAGGTTCGGATTGATCGCTTTGATCATTTCGGAATTTACAATGAAGATAAGCAGAAATATACCCATCGCCTACGGGTCATCAAACGAATTTTACCAAATCTAATTCCACCCAAGCTCGTCAAAGTAGCTCCTAAAAACTCGGAAAACGAGGAACAGGTTAATATGTTCAACTAGGGGAGTTCTTTCCTTTTTTTTTTATGATTGATTGATAACTATAGTGATCTTTACTGAAGCGTAGTGCAGTAGTGTCATGCAGCTACGTGGCAGGTGATTTTTGTGAATGGAAGAAGTCTTTCAGTTGCCAGTACAAGTTACCAGCTTTTCCAACTACGCTTTCGCATTTTTAACTTTAAGGGACAGATTTATTACACAGTGTATTAAAGCTTACTTCGTATTTGACAGTGCTAATTTTGTCGTAATATTTTACTCCGTTAATATTTTCTTTATAATGAATAATAAAAAAATATAGCCTTTAGCAATTGGTATTTTTCTGGTGTTTTAATACTAAACTTTACGCGACATTTTTTGTAATGCAAAGGTTAAGAGGATTTAAGTAGTTTTACCAAATAGATTGGTGATTTTGACGAAAGAAAATTTTGCTTCAATCGAGGCGAAAAATGCAGGACACCTAGTGGTTTTCAAGGCTTTGTAACGAAGCGTGAAATAAAATTTACTCGTCATAAATTAGTGAATTTATTAGGTAAACCTACTTAAGTACTAAGACAAATTATTTTACTTATTAACTTGCATCATCTTTTGACCAGTCTCTTCGTTACTCAAAGCCTTCCTAAGCAAAGGCTTAGGGCGGTTTTCGTGCCTCAATACTGATCAAAATCTAACACAATTTAATGGCAAAGTAATTT
>CALFBG010000140.1 GCA_937951685.1 uncultured Saprospiraceae bacterium
GCTTCACTGTTTTGTTAAACACTTTACTTTTTTGTAAAAAATAGCTTATTTCGGGGCATTCACAGTGAACATTTTCAGTCGTAAAATGTATAATTTATACCTAACAAGAAGAAATAATATAAACTTTATAAGAATCCTAAGCTAAAGAATAGTAGAGTTTTCGTAATTTAGCGCCAACATATTAGTACTATGATTCATAACTACTGAGTTTGACATCCCTACCGCTTTAAGTGAAGTTTTTAAATAACTTTAGTAAGAAGATTCCTCATTTGTATTCGTCAGTCAGTTTTTTTTGAAAAAATACTGTGTAGCAAGTCGTTAGATATGCTAAACAGATTGAATGTATTATCAAAAGTAAATTTATCCCATGAAAATACGAATCCTCCCCCGCTTGGGGTGTTTTCATTGGTTATATCTAGGTGTTTTTGGACTTTTATTGCTAGCTCCTGTTAGTAATAAGGCGCAAATTCCCGTGGAATGGGATCGAACCTTTGGTGGTTCTGGTTGGGAAAACTTGGAAAGCTCCTTCCAAACCGCAGATAATGGTTTTATTCTAGGGGGCACAAGTTCTTCTACCAACGACGGCGATATCAGTCAAGCCGCTTATGGTGGATCAGATTACTGGATTGTAAAATCAGATGGAAATGGTGTTTTAGAGTGGGAAAGTCGCTTTGGTGGTTCGGGATCAGATCACCTTTGGTGTGTCATTCCACGTTACGAAGGAGGATATGTGCTCGCGGGAGATTCCAATTCTAACCAAAATGGCGTAAAAGAAGAGGATAGTATCGGAGGGAAAGACTTTTGGGTCATCATGACCGATGAAAATGGCAATAAAATCTGGGATCGAACCATCGGGGGAACCCAAGATGATGAATTATTCAATGTTATTCCAACCAAAGATAGCTGTTACCTACTCGCGGGGCATTCTAGTTCGGATGCTGGAGCCAATAAATCAGCAAATTCAAGAGGCGATAAGGATTTTTGGATTGTCAAAATTAATCGTTTTGGTGCAATCATGTGGGATCGTACCATCGGAGGCCCGGGAGAAGATCGACTTTTAAGTGTAAAAGAAACGGAAGATGGTGGTTTTATACTCGGTGGAGGATCGCGATCGAATGCCGGCGGAGAAAAATCAGATAATCGTTTTGGAACAGCCGGAGAAGCAGATTTTTGGTTAGTAAAAGTAGATCAGGATGGGAATAAACTTTGGGATCGTACTTTCGGCGGAGATTTAGAAGATGTATTGATTGATCTGGAGGTAACCGCAGACAATGGATTTATACTCGTAGGACAAACGCGCTCTCCCATTAGTGGGAATAAAACTTCTAGTTTTAATGGCGTGTGGGATGCTTGGGTAATTAAAACGGATGCTAGTGGAAATAAAGAATGGGAACAAACTTTTGGCGGCGACCAGCTAGACATTCTTACCAGTGTACAAGAAAATGTAATCGGAAATTTCATATTTGGCGGTATTTCTGACTCTCCGCCCAGCGGAAATAAAACTGCTGCAAATCAAGGAACTTATGATTTTTGGATGCTATATCTTACTGCTGCGGGAGATAAGATCTGGGATATGAGTTATGGAGGAGCGAACGCCGAAGCATTGACAGAAATTCACCAAATTAACAACGGAAGTTATTACTTAATTGGTCACTCTCGCTCTCAAGTAGGTGGGGACAAACAAGCTCCAAATATTGGTTTAAATGATTTTTGGATCCTCAAAACGGTATGCGATCGTAGCATTGACCTTGGCATGGATACGCTTATTTGTGTCGGTGATTCGATCGCTTTAGATGCTACAGACACGGAATGTGTTGGTTGTACTTATACCTGGAGTGACCTCGGCGAAAGTGTTCCTAATCGCACAATAAGCCCGAGTGCAAGTCAGCTGCTGGAAGTTTATAGCGTAGATAGTTTAGGCTGTGCCGCAAGAGACGAAATTGAAATTACAGTCAATCCCTTGCCTTTAATAACCTTAGGAAATGACACGACGGTCTGTGCGGGAGAAAGCTTAACACTTAACGCCGGAGAAGGTGGTGCAACTTATCAGTGGTCGCCAGTAACACAAAATCTTGCCGTTATTCAAGTCGATACTTCTAGTACGTATGCAGTAACCGTTACAGATGCTTTTGGTTGCAACAATACGGATAGCATTGCTGTCCATTTTAACCCAATATTGGATACGTTGAATTTTCAAGAACTACCTAACGTGCTGAATACAGCCTTCGAGATTAGTTTTGAAATAACGGGAGGCGATAGCACGAGTTACCTTGTTTTAGGAATTGCGGGGACAATTGAAAACAGTGTTTTTACAAGTGAGTCGCTTCCGTGTAACACTAATTACCAATTCAGTATACAAGATAATTTTACTTGCCAAATAATCGAAATTAGTGGTTTTAATGAGTGTCCTTGCACTACGGATGCGGGGACAATGGAAGTCATGGAGCTAAAAATTTGTGGTACCGAAACGGCAACCGCCAATCACCTAGCAGATCATACTTTAGCAGATAATGATATCTTGATTTTTGTCTTACACGACGAAAGTGGAACCAGTCTCGGGAATATTTTTGCGAGTCATACGAGTCCTAGTTTTAGCTTTACAGCTGCGAATGATTTAGTTTACGGAACGACGTATTATATCTCCGCCGTAGCGGGTGCTGCGGATGGTAATGGCGGTGTGATTCCCGCCGATGAATGTTTTGCTGTAGCTGCGGGTACACCAGTCGTTTTTTATCCCGAAGCAGTGGCTACAATTATTCCCCTCGGAGGGTTAGCAATCAGTTGTAATCAAACTAGTGTACTGCTAGATGGGAATAGTTCTAATGCTTTTGGAAACTTAGATTTTGCTTGGAGTTTAAACGAAGCTGTACTTTCTACTACGCCAGCTTTTGAAGTGGTAAAAGCTGGAACTTATGAACTGCTCGTAACGGATCAAGTCAGCGCTTGTACGGCTACGGAAGTCGTTGAAATTAGTTCTGCCATTGATTTGCCAACGGTGTTGATTGACGATCCCGCAGTATTAAATTGTACTCAAACAACTATCCAACTCAACGCAGGAAGTTCTTCTACAGGACCAAACTTTAGTTACCAATGGAGTGGGACAATTGATGCCGGAGCGCAAAGCTTGTTTCCCGAAATATCAAGCCCAGGTACCTACGAATTATCCATTACGAACACAAACAATAATTGCATCAATACCGCAACGGTTGAAATCGAGATTGACACCTTACGACCAGTACTAACGATGGAAGATGAGCTACAACTAGAATGCCTTCTTCCTGAGGTTACACTCGGCGTAGCTGTCAGTGCGGAAGGAAATCCTGTAAGTTATCTTTGGCAAGATGACAATGCTCAGTCAATCAATGGAAGCGCTTTGCCAACGCCTAGTGTGTCCGCAGCGGGAGTTTATACCGTTATCGTTACAAATTTGAATAATGCTTGTACGGCGGAGGCGCAACAAACCGTATTAGCAGCAGAGACGATTAGAACATTTGATTTGAATGCGACGTCGGTGACTTGCTACGGTGATTCGGATGGAACAATTCAGGTTGATACCGTAATCGGTGGCACAGCGCCTTACTTATTTTCTTTTGCGGGAGCACCATTTCAAAGTCAAAAAGAATTTACTGGTCTAGCGCACGGTGTGTACGAGTTAGGCGTTCAAGATATAAATGGTTGTGAGGTAATCGAAACGATTGTAGTTGAAAGTCCCAGTGAATTAATGGTTGACTTAGGGGAAAACCTTTCTATTGAACTAGGAGATGTTTTAGAACTAGACGCTATACCAAACCGTGCTATTGATAGTTTTTACTGGGAAACCTCCGCTCCGATCGCCTGCGAAGAATGCTTGTCTACCATTGCGGAACCCTTGCTGCCGAGTACGTATAAAATTACGGTTTGGGATGAAAATGGCTGCTCGGCTACTGATCTATTATCCGTGTTTATTTTCAAAAATCGCCGCGTTTATATTCCTACGGCTTTCTCTCCCAACGGAGATGGCATCAACGATTTTTTTATGGCTTACGGCGCTAAAGAAGTGGCTAAGATTAACGTCTTGAAAGTCTTTGATCGTTGGGGAGCTTCCTTATTCGAAGTAAGAGATCTTGCTCCCGGGGAAGAAACCAAAGGTTGGGATGGATACTTCCAAGGGCGCTTGTTGCAAACAGGCGTGTACAGCTATTTCTTAGAGGTGAGCTATACCGACGGGGTAGTTGAATTATTTAAAGGCGACGTTACTTTGCTGCATTAAGAAATAATAATTCCCCCTAACGAATAATCAATTGCTCCGTAAAAATAACTTGTCCTTTATTTTGAATCTGTACGATGTAGGTTCCTTTTGCCAAACTCGAAATGTCTAAAGCATCTGATAGATTTACGGCTTGATTTAAGACCCGTTCTCCTTGTAAAGTAAACACCTGTAAGCGGAAGATTTTCTTAGTCGGTTTCGCTTCGAAACGCAAACTATCGTTGGCTGGATTTGGGTAAAGTTTAACTCGATAAGTGAGTTCCGTAGTTGCCGTTGTGGTGAGGATTTGATTCCCACACAACCAAGCGTATAATGCAGGAAATTCTCTTGCCCAGTACCACTCACTGTGCTGTCCGTCGGCGTGTTGCACAAAGGCAATGTCGTTACTAGTAAAACCAACTGCCAAAAGACTATCTCGCATCCGGTCCATATCCGAAATCATGTCGGTGCTTTCATTACTACCCGCGACAAAATAAAATTTAACTTCAGCTTCTTTTCCGGTTTGACTAACGTGTTGATAAGCTTGTTCTGAAAACCAAAAAGAAGGCGATAAAATGCCCGCTTTCCCAAATACATCTTGGTGTTCAATCGCGGCGTAAAAACTAATTAAACCGCCTAAGGAACTTCCCGCAATTCCTGTATTCGCTCGGTCGGGAAGCGTCCGGTAATTAGCATCCACATAAGGCTTTAGTGTATTGACAATAAACTGCACATAAGCATCTCCTTGTCCACCACCATAGGTCGGATGAGACCAAGGCGTATATTCTTCAATCCGAGCTGCACCACCATTTTCAATACCAATCACGATAGAGCCATAGTCCCCCGCGTTAGCTAATGCATTCAAAGATTCATCAACTTCCCATTCCCCACTAAAACTAGTTGCCGCATCAAATAAATTTTGAGCATCGTGCATATAGATCACAGGGTAGTTTTTGTCGGAACTCTCATAATCTGGAGGAAAGTAAATCCAAATTCTTCGATTGCGATTGAGTTGCGGCATATAGAAATCTTCGTCGAGTAGCATTACGTTGGCACTTGCCGTGGAATTGCCACCGTTGCCACCACTGAGGTCTTCCCAACCTAATACTTGTAAGCTGACTTCGGTCGGACTTCCATCGTACATCAGTACTCGATCTGGAACAAATCCACCTTGCGCAGTTGTCTCTACGGAAGCCCAAGCCCCTCTCGTAAATTTGAATTTTAATTCTCCAACGGTAGGCGTAAACGTAATTTGATAACTGCCATCTTGTTGCAAGTTCAAAATATAACCTTCGTTGCCCGCATCCCAGTTGTTGAACGTTCCCGCAACGTAAATACTCGCACTTGCTGGAGTGTTGCTAGGAACTGCGTCAAGGGTAAGGGTTAGCTGTGCTTGGGCAACATAATAGCTGAGGAAAAATAAAATGAATGTGATATTTTTAATCATTATTGGCTTCTTTTTTCTTCTCTTGGCGAATTTCAATTGATTTCTTTAAAGATTGTGCAATGCTCAAAAAAGCTTCGTCTCTATTTTCCCAAGTGGTTACGGGTTTCCCATCTTTAGGAATCCCTTGCAGCTTTGCAAAATCTGTGGCGAACCAATCGCAGGGTTTGAGAATAATCGGAATAACCCTAGCGGTACCTGCCTCATGGCGTTCCATCGCCCGTTTAAGTTCAACGTCGTAAATATAGGTCGATGCTAAAAAGAGTGGCGTAAACAAAAGTAAGATAATGTCCGCCTCTTCTAATTCCTTTTTAATTTTTGTATCCCACTCTGTACCATCTTCGATTTGTCGATCATTCCAGATAGTGACCGCTTTTTGTCGTCTAATCATTGCGAGGTGTACATCGAGTTCCTCTCGTAAGGCTTCATCTTTGTGTGCGTAGGAAGTAAAGACTTTGATGGGGATATTTTCGTCAAACATATTTAGTAATTTAGGCTAGGTGTAGCAAAGACACGGATGTTTATGCTAAGATGAATTTTACTTACTTGATTTTTTCTTCTGATTGTATTTTGCCCAATTTTGATTTTCTTGTTGGGTAAAACTTTCGACTCTTTCTACTAAAGTTTGGAGCGAGTGATCTTCTCGGTATGGTCCCGACTTTGTTAAAAACAACAATTTCTCTCGTGCTAGGAGTTCCGCTGTTTGCCGATAATTAATCCAATTATCGTGGTATTTATTCAAGGCACTAATTCCTTCTAGAAAGGCAATGAGTAAACCACCAATCGCTACGGCTACTTTCAACCAAGTCCGTTCTTCGGTAATAAAACCTGCGAGGAAAGGAATTGAAATGGAGACAATAATGACGACCAGTTTAGTGAATTTGTACCACTGTTTATTCGTTTTACTTTTTTTCTCGTGCCAGGCGATTTGTTCATCCAAGCGTTTTTTGATATAATCTTCCGTATTCATTTTACAAAGATAAGGGGAACAAGCATTTAAATCGCTGATATTTTGATACAACTTCACTATATTACAAAAAAAATATACAGATTTGGACGATCAAGAAAGCTTTAAGCAAAAAATAATTCCTATTCTCGAAGCAAAAGGTCAACTTTTTAAGAAAATAAGCCGTGTTTTTGCCAAAAAAGCACAAGGAGGAGAATGGATTGAAACCATTACCGATGATGGTTTAGAGACAAGAAATACTGCAAAAAGTGGAGATTTTATCGTCAAAAATCAAACAGAAGCCGGCGAACAGTACATTCTTTCCCCAGATAAATTCTTAACTCGTTATCAATTATACGATAAAAAGAAAGATGGCTTTCACGAATATGATGCGATCGGGAAAATCCTAGCGATCGAAGTCGACCAAAATCTACTAACCCAGTTCAATTATCCACCAGAGTTTCATTTTATCGCACCTTGGGGGGCTAAAATGATCGTTAAAGAAAATGACTTTTTAGCCAGTCCACTAGATTTAAAATCAGTTTACCGAATCGCTAGAAAAGAATTTTTTCAAACCTACCAAAAGCTTTCCTAATCCGGGAATAGCATTAATTCTCGTTGTTTAATATTTAGTTTAATCGTCAGTAGATCCTGAAGATGTGCCTACTATAGGTATGTTTTATTTTAAACACCTCAAACTTCCTCGTCACAAAATAATCTATTTGTAATTAATTCAAGGATACGTTTTTACTCAAGTTTATTTTATAGTATGTGTAAGAGAGATATTTAAATAAAAACAATATCTATGGTATAGTTATTGTTTATTCCTCTCATGTATAAACGCTCTTTTTCAAAAAAACTCCAAACTATTTCCAAACAAAGAGCTTAATATTTCCTAATCGCCTCTTTGAGGGGATTCCTCCTATTGACTAGTTTAATGAAAATTAAACTCGTGGCAAAGAGCTTTACTAGCGTGTTGAGTGACTCCAAATAGTATGCTCAAGCCTCTGAGTAACAAATACTAACATGAATAAACAGTTTACGGTTGGAAAACTGATATTGGTTAAGCTTGTTCGATCAATGATTGAGCTGCTTAAAACTTTTAAGTTAAAAGGATTCGCTTCCTTCTATCTTCTACCCTCGCTATTCGTACTTGTGATCAGCCTATTCGCATTTTCTTTTTCTAAAAAACATACTAGTTCTTTTACGGCCTCAACTGCGGAGACTTCTACCCTTCTAGCTCCTCCGGTTGCTTGTCCCTCGGCTCCTACCAATTGTACGATTAGTTTCAACGGATCTTGTGCTGGAGAGACGGATTTAAACCCTGGAGATACCTTATGCATTAATAGTGGAACCTTCGATTGTGAGGTGAAATTTAAGGGAGGAACCGTTTACGTAGCGCCCGGCGCAACTTTTGAACCTGAAGAACCTAACAAAGGGAACGATCTCGAAGGAACGATCATTAACTGCGGTACGGTAATTTTATATGATATTAAATTCAAAGATTTTGTTAATATCCAAAATTACGGTACAATTGAATTCAAAGATGCCAAGCAGGATGATGCGAGTACTATTTATAATCACGAAGGGGCAACTATAACATTTACTGAAAACTTTAAAATAGAAAGAGGAACCGACTTCACCAATGACGGAGTGATTAACGCTTCGGGTAATTTTGAGGTAAGAGATGGTACTTTTACCAATAATAATACGCTTAATTTTAGTGGTAATTTTCAAGTAGAGAATAATGCTGCTCTCAATAACTTTGGGATCATGAATGTTACAGGAGCCATTACGATTAATAGCGCTACTAGTTTTTATAATGCCTGTACCATGGTTGCCTCCGACGAAATCATCATCGAAACGGACATGGTCAATGACGGATTATTGCTGACCGATGGAACACCTGGATTACTCACAATTCAACTTGGCGTTACGGTCACAAATAACCACGAAGTGGTCTCCAATGTTATTTATAATGATGGTACGATTCTCGGGGATGGAAATTTTTGGATTAATGGCCTTACTACCCAAACTTCCAACGGTAGTATCGGAACGGATGGAAACGGACTTAACTTCCATGATTTATCCCCAGATCAAAATGGCAATGGAAATAGCTACTTTGATGAGGAACAAGGAACAATTGATCCTTCCGTCACCGTAAATCCTCCCGCAAGCCCTGCCGCAATTCCCGATGCTACTTATATTGGACCTAGTTGTGGTGTGATCGTAGCAATAGAAGATTGTACGAATGGCATTGATGACGACGGCGACCTTTTAGTGGATTGCGATGATCCCGATTGTACTTTCCAAACAGCGATTAATATTAGTTCCGACTTTAACGGAGCTAATATTAGTTGTTTTGGTGCAAATGATGGTGCTTTAGAAGCCGTCGTAACTAGTGGCGGCATAACTCCTTTTAGTTACCTATGGAATACCAGTGATACTACTGCCGCAATTAATACTTTAATCGCTGGAAACTATGCGGTTACTGTTACCGATAATAATGGTTGCACGAGTGTGGAATCGGTAAGTTTACTTCAGCCAGATAGCATGATTTTACAAATGAATGCAACGGATATTGGCTGTGCGGGTGCTACGGATGGCTTAGGAGAAGTAGTTGTGCTAAGTGGAGGAACCGCTCCGATTAGCTTTCTTTGGAGTAATACCGAAACGACCGCGACGATTGGTTCGCTAACGGCGGGTAATTACGTGGTTACCGTCACAGACCTTAACGGTTGTATATATATCGACAGCCTTAGCATTAATGAACCAGCAGTCTTATCTGCCCAACTGGATTCTATTAACGTTAGTTGCTTTGGCGGCGCTGATGGTAGTGCAAATGTAATAGCGAATGGCGGTACTGCTCCATATTTATATCTGTGGTCAAATGATTCAACCACGCAAACTATTAGTAATCTTCTTCCGGGGAACTATTCTGTTACTGTTACGGACGTTAATGGCTGTTCGGTAGTTAACAATATTATAGTTAATGAACCACCTTTAACTCTACTGCAAGTCGATTCAACAGATATTACCTGTTTTGGGGAAACGAACGGAACTGCTACCGTGATAGTGACGGGAGTAAATCCTCCCTTTTCTTATTTATGGTCTACCAATGCCACAACTCAAAATATTAATAATCTATCAATTGGAGTTTATCGGATTACAGTGACAGACTCGAATGGTTGTACTAACGTTGATAGCACGAGCGTTGGAGCGATTCCGCCCTTGAGTTCAACAGATATCGTTACGATGACTAGCTGTTTTGGCGAAAGTGATGGCGCCGTTGACCTTACTGTTACAGGGGGAACGGCTCCTTTTAGTTTTATTTGGAACAATGGAGCTACTACTGAAGATATCAACGGCATTAGTGCTGGATCTTACTTTGTTACGACGACGGATTTCAACGGTTGCATTGCTTTAGATACGGCACTTGTCGAAGATCCACTTCAAATTGGAGCAAGTTTTATGACCGAAAATGTTGCTTGTAACGGTGATAGTACGGGAAGTATTGACATGACTGTTTTTAATGGTACGGCGCCTTATAGCTTTTTATGGAGTCATGGAGTTACTGTAGAAGATCCAGGAAGTTTACCCGCAGGAAATTATAGCGTTACCATTACGGATGATCTAGCATGCTCTATCGTTCTAGCAGATACGATTAGTGAACCTACTCCGATTACGGCAAGTCCTTCCGTTACCGATGTAAGTTGTTATGGTGGTACTGATGGTTTTGTGATCGAAACGAATGCTACGGGAGGAACACCCGGTTATCATTACAATTGGAGTGATTTTGATGCAGAAGCCATCTGGACTTTCGAAGGGACTACGGATGATATCACCGGCAATAACAATCATGCACAAGGTGTAGTAGGAACGGTTAACTACGTGACCGATACAATTGAACGAGAAAATGCCTTCCTTTTTGATGGCGCAACGAAGATTCGTTATAGTGTAGACAATGCCTTTATGGAATCTAACTATACACAAAAGTCAGTTTCCATGTGGGTAAAACCCACTGATTTCAGTGGCGTACAAACGCTAATTGAAGAAGATGGAAACTTATACGGTTTTACCATTCGATTAAACGAAACAGATTTAGAAATTGCCGTTGAGAAAACGTTTATTTTTAACTTTAATAGAGAGTACGATACGCCCTTTCCTTTAGACGGAGCGTGGCACCATATCGCCTATACTTGGGATGATGGTGACTTACGGGTTTATCTTGACGGAGTGTTAGTTATTACCGATACTTTTACAATCGGTGATATGTTTTCCACGGGAGGGGATGGCGGTCTTGGTGGAACGTTCTACCAAGATGCCTTTAATAATTTTAATGATAACTTTTATCGAGGGCGGATGGATAATGTCATCTATCACAATATTCCTTTGTCGCAACAACAGATTGTCGATATCATAGCAAATGATGGAACGCGTACCAATCTCAACGCAGATAATTATACCGTCACCATTACAGATGCCAACGGTTGTTCCATTAACGAAGTAGTAACTGTTGATCAGCCAGATCCAATGACCATTATTAGTGATTCGACAAATGTAAGTTGTGCCGGCGCATCGGATGGAACGATTAGTCTTACGGTAAGTGGCGGCGTAGCACCTTACACCTATCAGTGGTCAAACGATTCCACAACTCAAGTCATTACCAATTTAATAAGTGGCGGATACACTGTTACCGTTACCGATCTGAATGGTTGTTCCATCACGGATAGTACAACGGTAAATGATGTTCCTCTTTTAACGCTCAATCACACTGCCACGGCAAGTAGTTGCTTTGGTGGAAATGATGGAACAGTCAATTTAGTGGTCACTGGCGGAACCGCGCCTTACAGCTATCTATGGAACCAAGGTGCTACGACGGAAGATATTCTCGGCGTTTCTGCAGGCGTTTACGAGGTCACGGTCACCGATACCAATGGATGTACGGCTACCGAAAGTGCGACGGTTGATAACACGAGCCTCATTCTAGTCACTTGCAATAATGTCAATGCAAGTTGCTACGAAGGTAGTGATGGAAGTATTGATCTAACCATTACAGGAGGTACTGCTCCCTACAGTTTTCTTTGGAATAATGGTGCGACTGTAGAAGATTTAACAAATCTAGCAGCGGGTAACTATACCGTTACGGTCACGGATAATTTATCTTGCTCCGTCATTCACTCGGATACAATTACGCAGCCAGATAGTATTACCATTGCAGTGAACCTTACCAATGTTTCTTGTTTTGGTGGTGCGGATGGTGCGGTACTAGAAGTGAATACTACGGGGGGAACACCGGGCTATCATTACAATTGGAATGATATGGAAGCAGAAGCTATTTGGACGTTTGAAAATACAGCGGACGATATTTCTGGCAATGGACATCATCCTTTTGCAATTGATGGAAACGTACTTTACGTAGCGGATACGATTGAACGAAATACTGCTTTTCAGTTTGATGGAAATACCCGTATTCGGTATTCGAATCCACCTTTTATGAATACGAATTTTAGTGTGCGAACGATCTCGATGTGGTTAAAAGATGATGATACCAGCGGCGAACAAATTTTATTCGAAGAGGGATATACGCAAAACGGATTTGCCGTTCGGTTTAAAGATGGAAATATTGAAGGCTCCGTCGCTTCTGGAAATGTACGTAGAAGTTTATCAGAACCTTATCCTACGGATGGAGACTGGCACCACGTCGCTCTTGTCTATGATAATGGGGAAATGTATCTCTACCTTGACGGTGATTTATTGAATAGTAGAAGTACTGGTTTTGGTACGATTTCTTACCCTTTTTCTGTTACGGGAGGAATCGGTGGCGTCTATTTTTCTGATGCTTTTGGCGAAACGGATAATGATTACTACACGGGCTATATGGACGACGTACGTTATCATACCGTAGCATTAACGGAAGACCAGATCGAAGATATATACGATCGTACAGGGAATCGACATAATCTTACGGCGAATACTTATAATCTTACCGTTACCGATGAAAACGGATGTACCAACGTGCTGGAGATTCAAGTGGCGCAACCTACGGAATTAGTGATGACCAAAGACTCTACGGCAGTTAGTTGCTTTGGTGGCTCTGATGGTAGTCTCAATATTGTTGTGAATGGCGGTGTATCACCTTACAGTTATCTTTGGAATACAGGCGTAACAACGAGTAATTTAACGGGACTTCCTATGGGAACTTACACCGTTACGGTCACGGATGATAATAGTTGTACTTTAATTGATAGCATCTTAATAGAGGAACCAAACGAGATATCCCTAAACGCAGTAGTTACGGATGCTTCTTGTAACGGCGGTAATGATGGTAGTATTGATTTGACCGTCACGGATGGACAAGCGCCACTTTCCTTTCAATGGAATAATGGCGCCGGTACAGATGAAGATCCTACAGGATTATCCGCAGGAAATTATATTGTAACCGTAACGGATAATGTGGGTTGTACTATGACGGATACTGTACTCGTAGCAGAACCTGCGGGAATGAGTGTTAGCAGTGTCGTTAGCGAGATTAGTTGTAATGGTGGAGCGGATGGCGAAATTGATGTAACCATTACGGGGGGAAGTAGTCCTTATACGTTTAATTGGGATAATGGCGCCGGTACAGATGAAGATCCTACGGGCTTAGCAGCAAATACTTATCAAGTAACCGTAACGGATAATAATAGTTGTACCATTATAGAAAGTATTACCTTAATTGATCCTGCTCCGGCAACGATTACCGGAACGACTACGGAAGTAACCTGCGAGAATGGTTCGGACGGAACCATTGACTTAAGTGTATCGGGTGGAACACCTGATTATACCCATTGGTGGAGTGACTGGGACGTAGAGGCCTTTTACCCTTTTGAATTTCACCCTGATGATACTACTGGAAATGGTCACTATCCGACTGGATTTAGTCAAGCTTCTATTTTCTTTTCCAATGATGCAGTCAATGGTGATTTCTCCATTGCGATGGATGATTATCTGATTCGGTTGAGTGAAGCGGGTGGATTTATGGAGACTGCTTTTACGACTCGAACGGTAATGATGTGGGTGAAGCCTGATAATTTAGGTGGTAGAGAAATTTTATTTGAAGAAGGAAGCGATGTCCACGGAATGGCCATTCGTTTAAATAATAATATCCTCGAAGCAGCTGTTAGCCGATTTTCTACGGTTGAGTTTTCGGGAAATCATACTTTTCCAAACGATGGTGCTTGGCACCACGTAGCAGTCGTATTTGATAATGGTGATTTGACCCTCTACTTAGATGGTGTTGCCGGAGCGACGACGAGTACTGGCTTCGCTAATATTCAAACAAATGGCGGAGACGGTGGTATTGGAGGAAGTATTTTTGGTGATGTATTTGACGGTCCCGGTAGCAGCTTTTACCATGGATTGATGGATGATTTAATTTATGCGAACGAAGCATTCTCACCCATACAAATAACGGAAGCATTCAATAATAATGGCGATCGTACTGGACTAAGCGCTGGTACTTATACGGTATTTGTACACGATGCAAATGGTTGTATTACAACCCAAGACTTTACAATTACCGAGTTACCACCTTTAGTACTCAGCTTCGATAGTACGGATGTGAATTGTAATGGATTTTTGGATGGTACGATAGATCTTACGGTAACGGGAGGAACAACTCCTTACACTTACTTGTGGTCTGCTGCTGGACAAACAACGCAAGATTTAACAGCCTTAGGTGCTGGTACGTACACGGTTACCGTTACCGATGCGAATACTTGTACTTCAATTAATGCTGTAACGATTAATGAGCCGCCCGTACTAACGGCTACGGTAGATAGTACCGATGTACTTTGTAATGGTACCAACACCGGAAGTACTAACTTAACCGTCAGTGGTGGATCAGGAACCTATAGTTTCATATGGTCAAATGGCGCTACGACGGAAGACTTAATAAATATTGGAGCAGGTGCATATACAGTTACCGTTACCGATGCTAACGCTTGTTCTGTTATCTTAAATACAACAGTTAATGAATCAGCTGTCTTACAGGCTCAATTATTTACCAATGATGTCAACTGTTTTGGGAATAATGATGGAGAGATGAGTGTTACCGTTTCGGGCGGAACACCTGGCTATAATTACTTATGGTCCAATGGAATAACGAACACTACTGTTGCAGGGTTAAGTCCTGGGAATTATACGCTTACCATTACGGATGCTAACGCTTGTACAATGGTATTGAGTGGCAGTATTGCGGAACCGAGTCAGCTCAACGTGACAGCGGATACGGAAAGTGTAAGTTGCAATACTGGTGACGATGGAAGAATTACAAATGTGGTTGTTACGGGGGGAACGGCTGATTATTACTACAGTTGGAGTGATATGGCAGCAGAAGCAATTTGGTCTTTTGAAGATAGCTTGTACGATGTTTCTGGTAATGCACATCATCCGAATGGTATTAGAGGGACGATTGCTTTTTCTACGGATGCCGCAGAAGGAGATTATTCCTTAGACTTTAACGGAATTGATGCTGGTGTAAGATATAGTTTTAATGGTGCCTTTATGGAATCAACTTTTACGGAGCGTACGGTTGCGTTGTATTTGAAACCAAATGACTTATTAACCAGACAAACAATTTACGACGAAGGTGGCGCTTTTTATGGATTAAGCATAGAACTTTTTAATGGTAATATCATTGTAGGCGTCGCAAAAGATCCCGCTACAATTACTACCCATACAACTCCCTTCCCAAATGATGGCGCTTGGCATCATCTTGCGGTCGTCTATAATAATGGTGCGCTTAGTTTATATATTGATGGAGGATTAATTTCTACGGTTGCTACAGGATTAGGAACTATTTTTTCCGCAGGAGAAAATGGTGGAATAGGACAAGCATTTGGGAATAATGCTTTTGGGAACTCAGGAGGTTTGCATTACAATGGATTGATGGATCACGTCAGATTGCACAACGTAGCCTTGACGGCAAATCAATTATCAGACATGATCACGCACGATGGTACAAGAAATAATTTAGCGGCGGGCACTTATACCCTAATCGTCTCAGATGAAAATGCTTGTACGCAAACCATAGATTTAACAATAGGCGGTGCCGCAGTATTAACGGCTAATCTTGCGCTTACCAATATTAGTTGTTTCAATGGAAATAATGGTGCAATCGATTTAATCCCTAGCGGTGGCGCAACGCCTTTAAGTTTTGTATGGTCAAATGGCGCTACTACGGAAGATTTGAATGGAATAACGGAAGGAAGATACGACGTGACGGTTACGGATAACAATGGTTGTACTTTAGATACTTTTGCCATTCTTACCCAACCAACTGCACTGACCCTTAGTGCTACCGTAACCTCTGATTACAATGGAGAAGATGTAAGTTGTGGAGGTGCTACCGATGGTAACGCCGTTGCAACGGCTGCGGGTGGAGCAGGTTCTTATTTATATGCTTGGCAAAATGGGCAAATTGGTCCAAACTTAACAAACGTTGGGGCAGGAACTTACGTAGTTACCGTCACGGATGCGAATAGTTGTAGTAGTGTCACGAGTGTGACGCTAACCGAACCAACCGCAATTTCGCTAACTGCTCAGGTTACTTCTAATTATAATGGAGAAGATGTAAGTTGTGCTGGTGCTGCAGATGCAGTCTTGGGAGCTACCGCTTCTGGTGGAAATGGTAGTTATTCTTATCTATGGACTACTACACAAACAACAAGTAGTATTTCAGGAGTTGCTGCGGGGACGTATACAGTCACCGTTACGGATGATTTTGGCTGTAGCTCAAGTGCTTCTGTTAGTGTTAGCGAACCGTCCACCGTCTCTACTAGCATTGGAATAACATCTGACTTTAATGGTTTTCCCGTTAGTTGTGATAGCGGGGCAGATGGTGATTTGAATAGCACGAGTAGTGGAGGAACAGGAAGTTATACTTACCTGTGGACAACTGGTGCTACGACGAGTAATATCACTGGACTAGGAGCAGGAACGTATATCTTAACCGTTACCGATCAAAATGGCTGTACGGCTGCGGATACCATTTCGTTGGTGGCCGCAGGAGCGATTAACTTCACTGCAATTGCTTCAGATTTAACAGACTGTGGAGTTAATAATGGTCAAGTTAGCATCTCTGCGGTGGGAGGAACAGGAAGTTTTGAATACCGAATCAACGGAAGTGCTTGGCAAACGGATAGTTTGTTTTCTGGACTTTCACCAGGTACTTACGATGCTTACGTAAGAAATATTTTTGGTACCTGTATGAGTGGTCCTCGTACCGTCGTAATTGACGTGCCAGAGTCTCCTACAATTAATAATATTGTTAGATTGAATCCTACTACAGGATCCAGTGCAGATGGTAGTTTGTTGGTGAATGCAACGGGTAATTTAACGGCGCTGGAATATCGAATTAATATTCCAGGTCCAGGTTGGACGCCTTGGCAATCTAGTACTTTATTTGAAAATTTAACAGTAGGTGTTTATGACGTTGAAGTAAAATATAATGGACAAAATTGTATTGCGGCAACGCAAGCTGAATTAGTTGCTGGTGGAGGGATATCAGGAAATGGCGGTGGCGTAAACTATTGTTCAGATGAAATTAATGGTGCTCAATTTGTTGAAGCCTATTATATTCCAGCACCAGAGGATCAAATTTTACAAAGTCTGCGCAGCATCTATTCTAATAACGGTCCTTTATTTTGTGGAACGACTACCAGAGAACCTTCCAACCCTGTATCTAGTTACGTTGGAATTGGAATTGTAGAGGACGGCGTAGTTATCTATTTTGATCATTGGGAAGATGGATACGAAGTAAACCTTAGTTTCCCCGTCCAAGGATCTACCGAGATTTGGGGAGACAATAATCCTGCGAATGGTATACCTCCAGGATTCACCGTAGATATTCTAACTGCTGCCGATCAAATTGTTTTAAATAATGATGTCGTAACGACTACGCGTCAATCGGTCATTGATTATGATGGTGGTGATAAAGTGGCAGCCCTTGGAAATATAGCAATGACACGTTTAGCTTGGGCGAATCAGAGTTCAACGTTATTAGCTGGAGCATTAGAAGTTTATCCAGTTACTCTATGGGGAACCAATTACGAAATTCCAGTGGGAGAAAATACAGATGTCAATGAGATGTTTGAATATACAGGAGCCTATATTATGGCTCAAAATGATGGCACAACGGTTAATATTGATGTAGATGGTAACGGTTCATTTGAAACAACAACAACCTTGAATCAAGGGCAAAGTTATTTAATTAATGGAAACTTAAACGCTGGAGGTGAAATTACGGCTTCTAGTAATGTGCAAGTCCATTTAGTTACTGGAGATGAATGCTCTACTTTCGAATCAAGATTTTTCACCCTCAAACCTACTGTTCAATGGAGCGATAGTTATTACAGTCCGGTATCCACACAAAACGATTTAAGTGGTGCGAGTAATGACGATAACCATCCAACTTACGTACACCTTTACAATCCCAACTCAACGAGTATCAGGGTGTTTTGGGAGACGAGTGGTGGTACCCAGCCTTTTATAGATATTAATCCAGGACAGACGGCTTGGGAAGATTTGCCAGATGGTTCTGCAGCCCATTTTTATACGACTAACGGAATGGATTTTTATGCGGTTGCTACGGTAGATTCTGATCCGGATGGGACTTGGAGTAACAGTGCTCACGATTGGGGTTTTGCCTTGATTCCAGAGAGTCAATTATCATCACAAATTACCCTTGTTGGTTTTGCGCCAGGAATGGACCCTGATGGAAATGGTTTGTGTTGTACTGGAAACACTTGGAGTATTCAAGGTTTTGATAGCGAAGATGTTGGATCGGGAAGTCTCGCTACCAACGCGATTGACGGAGATGAGACTACGCTTTGGCATACCGACCTTTCTGGTACACCAGGGTATCCACATTTCATTGAAGTTGATTTAGGGTCAACAAATAGTTTTACAGGATTTAGATATACACCTAGACAAGATGGATCTACAAATGGAACGATTGCGGGGTACGAACTTTATTATTGGGATGGTGGCGCTTACGTTTTCATTACTTCAGGAACTTGGGCAAGCAATACCGATGCCAAAGAGGTTTATTTTCCAGAAGTGACTTCTCGGTATATTCGGTTAGTTGCGCTTTCAGAGATTAATGGAAACAACTGGGCTTCCGCCGCAGAATTAGAAGTTTTAAACCCTGAAAACTCTTCTCCCGTTTGGGTCACAGCGGATTATCCTACGGGCTCTACGAGTACTGGCCCAATCACACTTTGTATAGATTATGATGGCGATAATAGCGGTCCGGGTTACGATACACAAATCACCTTGAACCCTTTAGAAATAGTTAGACTGCGAGATATTATTGATAACGATAATGATCAGACGGGGATGCGGATTTGGGTTTGTGATGGTAGTGATGCAATTATTGCTGGTGCTTGGGGACAAGACCCTGCGAATGCAAGTGGTAGTTCTCCCGCCATTGATTTAGGAACAGGGCTACCCAACGGTATTCCGTTCGCCGCTACAAAGTGTGTAGATATTAGTAAAGACTATAACTTGAACGGTTTATTTGATGAATGTGATGAAATCATTTATACCATTGTCATTAGAAATACGGGAGCCTTATCGCTTTCTACGGGAGCCGTAAGAATCACCGATACCTTATCGAATAATTTGACCTACGTTGAAGGAACAACCTTTACCCGAACGGGCGGAGTTTCAACCTTACTAGCAGATGATACTACACCTAATTCTCCTTTCCCATTAGATGAAGGTGGTACGAATTACAATTCAGTGATCGCTCCCGGAGATTCCGTTATTATTTCTTTTGAAGCAGTTATTAATAATGTGAGCGCAGCTACTTTTATTAACAACGAAGCCAGCATTTTTAATGCGAATAAAGAATTAATACCGAGTGTAGCATTCCCCGTAGAAGATCCTGAATTACCAGCATTGACCGGAGTACCGGCTAACGCAACAGTGAGTTGTGATTCCGTTCCAAACGCGCCGATGATTAATGATGTTAACTGTAACTTAGGTTCCGTTAATTATCCACCAAACCAATCGGGTAATTCTACGGCAATGGATGGACAAACGATTGCTACGGGAACAACCAATACTACTTTTAGTATCGTAAACGGTACCATCATTCGAGATTTTAGAATAGCAGATTTTAGATATCCTAGAGATGCAAGCGAGAACTTACCTTGTGGTGCATCAACGAGAGCAATTCATTTCTCTCAAAGAGAAAGAGAAAGTAATAGCGAATACGGTGCAGGAACAACTTCTACGGTAAGAATAGACTTCTCCCAAGCGGTAGAAAATTTATCTTTTAGTATTAATGATCTTGATGAGAGTTTATTTCATCTTGATGCCGTAGTAGTGAGAATCTTTGATGCGAGTAACGCAGAATTAGATTATGATTGTGGATATTTCACCTACGGCTCTAAAGTAGAACAAGTAGGCAATAAAGAATTTCAAGCCTTAGATAATTCTTTTGGGTATGAAGCGGTAAACAACGCTGATGCAGATGGTGACATTAGATTCGCTTTTTATAATTTAAATATCAGAAGAGTAGAAATTACCTATAAAAATAACTGGACCGTTAATAGTAATGCTTCAAATTTCACGCAAACGAATTTTGATGATTACATGAATGCAAATAATAATTCAGAACAAGATATTGGAATCGGACAAATTTGTTATTGTATTCCTGGTACGAATGAAGGAACGGTCTTCGTCGCCAATGATTGCGCCAATAATACCAATATCGTTTATAACGAAACGAGAACCGATGGCTCTTGTCCTTATAATTATACCTTAACTAGAACTTGGACGGCAACGGATCATTGTGGCAATACCAGCACAGCATCTCAAGAGCTGACCATCCAAGATATTGAAGCCCCCGTTTTATCTGATTATCCAGTAGACTTAACGGTAGCTTTAGACAGTGTACCACCGGTACCAACGATTACGGCAACGGATAATTGTGGCATTGCAGTGGTGAGTTTTGCTGCGGATACCACGACTAACATTTGTGAAATAACGATTCGTAGAACTTGGACTGCCGTTGATGAATGTAGCAATTCGGTTAGTCATAGTCAGAATATTTTAATCAACGCCGTAATTAATGCGAGTACTTTAGTTACCTCGAATTATAACGGAGAAGATGTTAGTTGTAATGGCGCTTCGGACGGAAGCGCGGTCGTAAGATTTGAAGGAGGACAGGCACCCATTACATTCCTTTGGAGTACGGGATCATTAGATTCTACAATCACGAATGTGCCAGCAGGAAACTATACGGTTACAGTTACTGATAATAATGGTTGCGAAGCATCGGCAACGGTTGTATTAATCGAACCATCCGCAATCGCAGTGACGGCTAACGTTACTTCTGATTATAATGGACAGCAAATTAGTTGTAGTGGTGGAAGCGATGGAACCGCTTTCGCAAGTGCGATTGGTGGAACACCTCCCATTAGCTTTCTTTGGAGTACAGGACAAACTACGCAGAACATTATTTCCCTCAGTAGTGGAACTTACTTCGTGACCGCAACCGATAGTAATGGTTGTGAGGAAGTAGAAAGCGTTACCCTCACGAATCCACCACCATTCACGACGAACCCAACGGTAATTTCAAATTATAATGGTGCACAAGTGAGTTGTACGGGCGCTTCGGATGCAAATATTAGTCCTGGTGTGACGGGAGGTATTGGAACGCTTTCTTTCATTTGGAGTAATGGTGCGAATACACCGGTTCTTTCAAACGTAAATGCAGGTACCTATTTCGTAACGGTTACAGATGCTAACGGTTGTACAACGGTTGGATCTACCACCGTCAGTAATCCTCCTCCTATCAATCTCAATTTAAGCGTAACTTCAGATTACAACGGTGCAGATATTAGTTGTACGGGAGAAAGTGATGGTAGTGCAACGGTTGTTGCTAGTGGTGGTGTTGGTGGATTTACTTACGAGTGGAATACTGGCTCCGTAAGTACTAATTTATCTGGATTAAACTCAAATACGTATACAGTTACCGTTACCGACAATAATGGCTGTACAGCGATTGGTAATATCACACTCGATGATCCTTCGCCCCTAATTGTTGATGGATCAATTGTAACAGATATTACTTGTAATGGTATTGCAGATGGTACGGCTACTGCCGTGGCAACGGGAGGAACTGGAACGATTAGTTATAGTTGGAGTAATGGACAAAATGGTGCGAACGCAACCGGACTTGCTGCGAATACTTACATTGTAACGGCAGAAGATGCTAACGCTTGTACCGCGACGGATACATTGATCATAAGTGATCCGCTACCCATTACTTTAGAAACTTCTTTGGGCATTGACCCAAGTTATTGTCAAGCGATGGACGGAACAATCACCGTAGTCGCAACGGGAGGCGCAAACGACTTTGAATATCGATTAAATAGTAGCCCTTGGCAAACCGATACTACTTTTACTGGTTTAAGCGGTGGTACATATTATATTTTTGTTAGAAATATTGATGGGACTTGTGAGGTAAATCCTGACTCGATTGTCCTGACCGATCCCATACCTTCTGCTTGTCCAATTATTACTGATACCGATCCACTAGTGGTATGTAGCTCTGCGATCAATGTACCCTTTTCGGTTGCTGCATTATTTGGTGCGGATAGTTATATCTGGACAACTCCGGATGGAACAAATGTCGTCTCAGGGCAAGGCACCAATAGTTTAGTATTAGATATTAATGGCTTAGCAGTAGGTACCTATACAATTTGTGTAGAAACGGTTAGTGCCTGTGGCGTATCTTCTCCGTGTTGTTATAATTTTGAGGTGATTACTTGTTCAGAGATTTGTGATAATGGAATTGATGATGATGGTGATGGTTTGACTGATTGTTTAGATCCAGACTGTGAACCTATCGTTGATATTATTGAACCGGCACCGGCCTGTATTAATGAAACGGTAAGTTTTGAAGCAACGAATGTAGGCGCTGGTGCAATTTATAATTGGAGCTTCGGTGCCAATGCAGTACCTACTACGGCTACGGGAATTGGACCTCACGATATCGTATATATTAACTGTGGAAACAAAAGAATTACCGTAGCTGTTGAGTTAAACGGTTGCATGGCTTACGATACGATGTTCTTAAATATTACAGATACAGAGTTGCCAACGTTTACAACACCCGCAAATATTACGATTGATTGTGATGATGCTTATACGGACCTTACGGTTACAGGAGATGTTACCGATGAAAGTGATAACTGTAGTATTAATTTGGAAGCAACTTATGTAGATGATTTGACGCAGTTGACGGGTTGTGGAAACACTGGAATGGTACAAAGAACTTGGTTCTTGACGGATGACTGTGGCAATGGAACTTCTGCCGTACAAACCATTACGATTCGAGATACCATCCCGCCAACGGCGATTAATGGAATCCCCGCAGATACGACTGTCGACTGCGATGCGATTCCTAGTCCACCAGCAATTGGTACGACGATTACAGGATCCGATGATTGTGATCCAGCAATTAATATTAGTCTAAACGAAACCAATGATCAAACGAATAATGGTTCTTGTACAGATTACAACTATACGATTACCCGAACTTGGATTGCCATTGACGATTGTGGAAATTCTTCCACGGCGGTTCAACTAATTCAAGTAGAAGACACAGAACCACCATTACCAATAACGGGCATTCCGGCGGATGTTACAGTTAACTGTGATGCGATTCCTACACCTCCAAATATTGGTACGGATATTACGACGACGGATAATTGTGATCCTTCTGTAGATATTGTTTTAAATGAAACAGATACACAAACGAATGATGGCTCTTGTTCCGACAATAACTACGTTATTACTCGCGTTTGGAACGCCACGGATGCTTGTGGTAATGTAAGCGCCGCTACGCAATTGATTACCGTAATTGATACCATGCCACCAACGGCTTTGACCGGAGTGCCTGGTAATATACTCGTCAGCTGCGACGCAATTCCTGCTCCTCCTGCAATTGGAAGTATTGGCTCAAGTGATAATTGTGATGCTAGTCTTGACATTAGTATGGTAGAATCCTCTAACCAAACCAATAATCAAACTTGTACGGACAATAACTATGTCATTACCCGTACGTGGATAGCTATTGATAATTGTGGTAATAATACTACCGCTTTGCAAATCATTACGGTGGTTGACAGTGAGTCGCCCGTCCTCAGTGGAATTCCAGCGGATACTATTGTCAATTGTGATAATATTCCTGTTGCTCCAACGACGGGCACCGATATTACCGCTACGGACAATTGTACTGCCGTGGCAAACATTGGCATTAATTTAATTGAAACGAGTTCTCAAACGAATAATGGTTCTTGCAACGATGATAGTTATTCCATTTTAAGATTATGGGTAGCAACAGATTTGTGTGGGAATACCGCTACCGCGCAACAAATTATACAGGTAGTAGACAATGTCGCACCTACCTTTACTTTGCCTCTACCAATGGATGTTACGGTATCTTGTGATCAATTACCAACTACCATCGACACGCTTGCAGCAATCGATAACTGTGTTGATTCTGCCGATGTTAATATCTTGTTTGTACAAACTAGCGATCAGACAAATAATGGTACTTGTAGTGATAATAATTACACCATTACTCGTACTTGGACCGTCGTTGATCGATGTGGAAATAACAGTACACATCAACAAGTTATCACGGTAGTTGATACCATTTCACCTTACTTTACCAGCATTATTCCTGCGGATACCTTAGTGAGTTGCAATGGCATACCCGCAGCTCCTACGGTCACAGCAAGTGATGGTTGTGATTCGGATTCGGAATTGGTAATTACTTTGAATGAAACGACCAATCAAACCAATACGGATAATTGTACCGATAATAACTATTCCATTAACCGTACGTGGACTGCGACGGATCAATGTGGGAATACGGTGACTGCACAACAAATTATTACAGTTTTTGATAGCGAAGCTCCGACCATTACGATTGCGGCTCGCGATACCATCGTAGAGTGTGATGGTGCGGGTAATACTGGTGCGCTCAATGATTGGATCAATCGATTGGCCGGTGCAGCAGCAACGGATAATTGTGATAATACCATTGACTGGAACAATGATTATGACGGATTAGGAGTACCAACTTTAAGTTCGTGTGACACAGATACCTCTGGCGTATTAGAGGTTATTTTTACGGCGACGGATAATTGTGGTAATAATAGTAGCACAACGGCACGGTTTATTATCATTGACACGAATGATCCTGTTATTACTGCATCGGTACAAGATACCATTGTAGAATGTGATGGTCTTGGAAATTTAACAGATTTGAATACTTGGCTAAATAATAACGGCGGTGCTATCGCGAATGACGCCTGTAATAGTGGAGGAGGCTTTACTTGGACAAATGATTACAATGGTGCTGGTGTCCCCGGACTGCCTGCCTGTGATAATGATACTACCAATACTTTAGTCGTCGTATTTACAGCGACGGATTTCTGTGGTAATACCGTTAGCCAGACAGCTAATTTTACGATTATTGATGCTACGCCACCTAGTTTAACTCCGGTGAATGACATTACGGTAGACTGTGATGATATCCCCGCGCCAGTAGCACCGACTGCGGCAGATGATTGCGATCCTTCGGTTGACATTGTTTATCAAGAGGTAACGGTGTATCATCCTAGCACCAACTGGAAAAGTACCGGAAGCTGTAGCTTGGTACAAACGATTTCTGCGGCTAGTTATGATGACAAAGGAACGGCAAGCACGAGCGATGACGAAATGAGCTTTACCCTTACGGTGATTGGACAAAATACAGGAGCGATGTGGTCAGCAATGGTAAACGGCGTTCTAATTAGCGGATCGTATTACACAACCCACGAATTTGGGCCTATTTTATCCAATGGTTCTGTATTGAATTTTACGATTATCGATAACGCCGATGGAGGTTGTACTTTGCCCGTAGAACTTGATATTGCAGACTTCTAAAGCGTTTACTTTTCGCTACTTTTATGATTACATTTCTTCCTGTTGAAATTAAGTAAATTAGAGAAACTACTGATTGCTAGTTATTTATTTATAACAATAAATTAATTATCATATTGGCTTCAAATACACTTGATACCTCTTACTGTTAGTGGAATAGTTCTTGTTCTAGACCTATCACAACGTCATCTAAAAGTTTAACCTAAATACACATAATATTTAAGTTAGGATAATATAAAAAAATTGAACAAGCATTTTTATAATATTAACATATACCGCTTAAGTGATAGGAGCATGATGATGTTTTCCTTGGCAGGACTTGTCATGCTTAATTTTTTTGGCGTGTTATATTTAAATTATAAAATCAATCAACCAGCAACTGCCGCTTCTCTTCAAATCAATAAAGTTGTTAGTGAAGCAAATCCTTTGACAGGGAGTATATTTACCTACCGATTACAATACCGTTGTGCGAGTCTTACCGATAACTGTACCGGAGTGATGATTACCGATCCACTTCCGGCAGCAGTAGAGTTTGTGAGCATGACTGGATCAAGCCATACTGTAAATGAAGTATATGATGCAGGAACACGAACCTGTACCTTTACTTTTCAAGATCCACTTATTTCTGGAACAACGGGACAAGTACTCGTAAGAGTCCGTTTCCCAAATGGAACTACACCCAACGGCACAATTGCAAGCAATACCGCTACAATTAGTGGTACAAATGCACCTTCTGTAACGGCAACGGTAGCTGCAACCGCAGTAGCTTCTGATAAGGTAGAGGTTGATAAAGAGTTTTTGAGTGGCGGTAGTGCAGGAGGGACAGCAACTTATCATCTTGGGATTTGTAATAACGGAGGTGTTACAAATCAAAACGGTACCTTGAGAGCAGAGAATATTATTATTCGAGATACGTTACCTCCGGGATCTGTTTATGTGTCGAGCAATGTAGGCGGTGGAACTACCGTTAACTATAATGCCAGCGATCACGTCGTGACCTTGACAAGGCCTAGCTTAGACCCAGGACAATGCATCTTTCCTAAAATTACGATTTCTTATCCTGATCCACCCTTTAATTTAGGTAGCACGGTTACCAATACTGCTTACTTTAGCTATACGCCAATCGGAGCATCACCAGTGACAACTAGTGACACTGAAACGATTACGATTATTAGCCCCACTCCCTACGCGGTAACTGTAAAAAGCTCATCACACGCATCATTGCGACCAGGCAATAGAGGAACCTATGAGATTGATGCGGACATTGCTGGAACGGAAGATTTAAATGATTTTTGTATTACCGATACCATTCCAGCTGGTATTTGGATTAGACGATTTTCGATGGGCGGTTGGTATTTTGGTGGTGCTACTGGACCTGCTCCAAATATAATTAACGTGACTTATACTACGAACCTAAACGGACCTACGCTCGTATCGGGTTCTCCTTTTAGTATGTGGAATCATACTTTTTATATTGATACCGAAAATGACTTAGGACTTTTACCCGGAGGCGGAGAATATATTACGAGTATCACTTATTGTTTTGGGGATGTTCCTGCGGGACTTGCGACTTATGAGCCCATTCGTTTAGAACATAGGATCATGAATGGCACACCTGCGGGGACGATTACTAATTGTGCAGAACTGACTACGAGTTCAGCTGGAATTGTATTGGATGAAGGTTGTGTTGATCTCAATATTGTTTTACCTCTGGCGGGATCAGTACCTGATCCTTGGAAATCATTTCGGCTTAATGCGGTAGACTATTTTCACGATGTTGGAGATACAACTACCGTTTTCTTACGAACAAGAAATGGGACATCGGCGGGGATGGATTTGACGGAACCCACGATGTATGAATTACTACCAGCAGAGCTAACTTATATTTCAGGATCTCAGAGGATACCTGGGAATGGTACTTGGAATAATATGATGGGTGCACCAACACCGATCTTTACCGAAACACCCAATTATAACGGCAGTGGTCGGACCTTATTAACTTGGTCGTGGACTGGAGCTGCTAGTTTTGATTTTGCTCCAGGTGATGAACTTCGGGTATACATTGATGTAATCGTAAATGAAAACGCAGCGGGAGGTATGAATTCATTTTACAACGAAGTATTTATTGAGGGAGGAAATGCGATTGATTGTTGGGGATATGATTCTCCAGATATTTATGATTTAAATGGCAATGGAAATCTAACGGAGCTTATTTGTACAGACAGCACTCGTTTTAATGTAACTCCCGTTGTTTCTTTAGAATCTGAAAAATTAGTAAAAGGTCAATTAGATACCGATTGGACCAAATATCCAGAGACGGGATATACAGTACCGGGAGGATTAGCGGATTACCAACTCATAGTTCGTAATCAAGGAAATATAGAATTAGACTCAATTATAGTTATTGATATTTTACCTTTCGTTGGTGACGAAGGGGTAATTGATTTAAACACTAGAAATTCAAGGTGGCGCCCCAATCTTGTAGGAGCAGTTAGTGCACCTCCAGGCGTAACCGTTTATTATAGCACAGAAGGAAATCCTTGTCGAAGTGCAGAACAAGTGGTCGCTTCGGGACCTGCTGGTTGTACGACGGCTAATTGGACAACAACTCCACCTACAGATATAACAACAGTACAATCGTTGAAATTTGACTTTGGAGCAATCATCCTAAGTCCTAGGGATTCTTTAGTTTTAGAATGGCCAATGCGAGCACCCGTTGATGCACTCACTACCATTGGAGCGCAGCCGGATTCTACCGCTTGGAGTTCCTTCGGGTACATTGGGCAACGGGTTGATAACGGAGATTTTTTATTGCCAACAGAACCGATTAAGGTAGGTATCTCGATGAGTAATTCTGTACCCGCAGTAATTGGAGATTATGTTTGGGTTGATCAGAATCAAAATGGAAGACAAAACGGGACTGAGCCGGGATACGACGGAATGCGAGTAGAATTATTTAAAGATAATGGAGATGGAATATCAGATCCTACCATTGATACTTTTATTAATTTTACGGCAACGGCAAACGGAGGGTATTACCTCTTTCCTTACTTACCCGCAGGAGACTACTTTTTATTATATTACAAACCAGCTCCTTACGGAATTACAACACCAAACGTAGGAGGTAACGATGCGGTAGATTCGGATGCTCAATTGATGAACTATAACGGATTTGTAGTGGGCGTAACTCCGGTAACGAATCTATCTGGAACGGAATACGATCTCGACTGGGATTTTGGAATTTATCCGAACGATCTCGGAGCAATTGGAAATTACGTTTGGGCAGATATTAATAATGACGGTATTCAAAACGAAGCGACTTCGTTCGGTGTAAATGGTGTTGTCGTTAATCTATATCAAAATTCAAATCCTTCAACCATATACGCAATAGCAACAACGGCTGATGATGTCAATGGAAATCCAGGGTATTATCTATTCGATGGATTAACTCCAGGAGATTATTTTGTTGAATTTGTACTTCCCTCCGGATCTACTTTTACCAATCAAGGTGCCACTGGAACAAGTGATGTGGGAGACTCTGATGTTAATATTACTAACGGAAGAACAGAAGTATTTTCCGTAGTGGCTAACGTTTACGATGATAGCTGGGATGCAGGTTTAATACTTTCTGGCGTAGAAGTTTGTACGAACGGGATTGATGACGATTTTGATGGAGAGATAGATGAAGACTGTGATGAAATTTGTACAAACGGAATTGATGACGACGGTGACGGTCTCATAGATTGTTACGATGGAGATTGTAATTGCTTCGCAGCTTGTGGAGATACCGACGGAGATGGTATTGGAGACAATTGTGATTTAGACGATGATAATGATGGTATCCCAGATTTAGTAGAATCTAGATGTGATGAAAATATTGTTGCTTTATGTACTTGGGATCACAATGGTAGTCCTTACACCATAGCAAATATCTGGAACCCAGCAATTATTGCTGCTGCTGCTAATGAAGTAGTAGGGACAGGACTTACGGTTACGGAAGCAAGCACAACCTTAGAAATTGCAGGTATAAACCAAGCTAGTTTAGGTGGTGCAATCACGGACCAGGATTATTTAGAGTATTCCTTTACGACGGCTGCCGGAATTGACGCGCTTTACGTATTAGACTTTTTTTATACTAAAAATGATTTTGCTCCAGCGAATAACTATGGATACTTTATTTCAATCGCTTATTCCAATGATGGATTTGCCTCGAGTAGTTTCCTTTTAAATGAATACGAAGTTAGTACGTTTGTAAACGGTACACAACAAAATATTAGAGTTGCCGCAGATAATAAATTTGCCTTTTTATCAGCTAATACGAGCTATACGTTTAGAATCTATTTTTATGGAAAATCTACACCAGGCATTGCACGCTTCGATGACTTCGCGCTAGAAAGTGGTCAATGCCAATGGAGTTTAGATACCGACAATGATGGAATACTAAATTACCTAGATCTAGATTCAGATAACGATGGTATCTTTGATGCGCACGAAGCGGGGCACGGAGAGACCGTTGGAGCAGATGGTAGAATCGTTGGCGCAGATACGGGCTCAGGAACTAATGGACTTTTTGATGTGCTCGAAACAGCCGCTGATAATGATATACTTAACTACTCAATTGCCGATAGCGAAAACTCAGCAGATGGAATCTATGACCCTTACGAACTTGATTCGGATGGAGATCTTTGCTACGACACCAAAGAAGAAAGTGTTTCGGATAATGATAATGATGGAATCGCTGGTACGGGAACGCCAACGGTCGACGGAGGTGGTTTAGTGGACGGTCATACATATACCGCGCCGCCAAATAATTTCTGGCAAAATGCTAGTTTATCAAATTGCTTGTCGATCACCGGAATCGTTTTTGAAGATATCAACTATGGAGGAGGAGACGGAAGAAACTATGCTACGGCAGATGCTTCCGCCCAAGCTTCGGGTTGGAATGCGAATGATATTGCCGTTGAGAATGCAAGCGTAGAATTATACAATAGTAGCGGCGATTTTCTTGCCACTACACAAACAGATGTGTTAGGTCAATACAGCTTTTTAGACTTACCCGTAGGTACTTATTCCGTAAGGGTAGTCAATCAAAGTGTAGCGTCTAATCGAGCTAGTAATTCAACGGGAGAACGGATTACTCCTGTACAAACGTTCCGTAGAAATAGTACAGTTGAAATCGTCAACGAAGTTGGTGGTGCTGCACCTAATTTGATTGATAATGGTGCGAATAGTGCGAACTTGAATCTATCTGTATTAACCACAAGTACGGAGGTTGCTCAATCGGTCACGAGTATAACGCTTAGTAATGCTGATCTTGGAAATATTAATTTCGGTTACAACTTTGACGTAGTAGTTAATCGTAATGATGAAGGACAAGGTTCATTACGGCAGTTTATTTTAAACAGTAATGAACTTACCAATACAAATTTAGACCAAGAAGATAATCCTACGAATGGCGTAAATTTCCCCAAAGCACTCGCTTGGGAAACTTCCATCTTCATGATTCCGGGCGCAGGAAACCATACGATTCAACCATTATCAGTACTTCCTACAATCCTCGATGATCAAACACACCTTACAGCTTATACACAAAACGGTGCACTGCAAGGTCCAATTAGCAGTCGTACGCTGAGGGTTGAACTTTACGGGGATGGTGTAACATTTGATGGAATAACGATTCGGGCCAATGATGTGCAAGTCTCTGGCTTCTCTATTAATAGTTTCCGAAAAGGAATTTATAGCAATCAAAATACTGCAACCAATACTTTTGTGTGGGGAAATTATGTCGGGACAAAACTCGATGGAATAACTAGCGCTACCAATACTGGAGAGGGAATTCAATTCTACAATATCAATAATTCTTACGTAGGAACAAATGCTGATAACGTTAATGACGCGAATGAAGGCAACATAGTGTCAAATAGTTATAATGGGATAGAACTTAGAGGAACTAGTGATGTACTAGTCGCTGGAAATTATGTCGGTATCGACAAAAATGGAACAGCAGATCTAGGTAACCGATACATTGGTGTCCACATTAGAGATGCCGCAGGTGTCAATCATATTGGTTTTAATGATGCACTTGTGAATAATAACGCTGACCAGTTACGCAATGTACTTTCGGGTAATGGAACGGATGGTGTTCGTATTACGAATGGAGACAATCAAGTCATTGCCGGAAATTATATTGGTACTGATGTAACGGGAACAGTTCGCATCTCTAATACCGGATATGGTGTTCAACTCCTTGGAAATGTAAGTAACTTACTCGTTGGTACAAATTCTAATGGAGATGACGATGTCTTAGAACGAAACATTATTTCTGGAAATGGTAGCGGTCTCCGTTTCCTGAGTAGCGGGAGTGGTGCTAATAATCGGATTGCAGGAAACTTTGTCGGAACGGACGTAACTGGAAATACGGCTTTAGGTAACTTGACGAGCGGAATCGACCTTAATGGATCATTTACCAACACGATTATTGGTACCAATGGCGATAATGTAAATGATCTGATTGAAAGAAATATTATATCAGGTAATATTGATGATGGAATTCGGATGAGTAGTACAAATGGGCATACCATTGCTGGAAATTATATCGGTGTCGGAGCTGACGGTATCAGCAACGTGGGAAATCAAAAACGGGGTATTCTGTTAGCATTGACAGCATCGAATAACACGATCGGTTTTGATCCAAGTATGGCAAATACAAATGAACTAGTAGTTGGAAATCAAATTAAAAATAATAATGACGCAGGAATTGGTCATGCGGGGACTGGAACTCAAAATCGAATCAGTCGCAATCAATTGGCAAATAATGCGGGGATCGGAATCGACTTAGGATACGACTCCGTTACAGCTAATGATGATGGTGATGGAGATACTGGAGCAAATACCTTATTGAATTTTCCTGTCTTAGAAAGTGTGATCGAAGTAGGAGGAAATTTAGTCATTACGGGATTTGCCCCTAGTGGCGCAGCCATCGAATTCTTTCGTGCGGATGCGGGGCCAAATCCAAACCCATTACCCGGAGGTTTTACGACAAGTTTTGGAGAAGGTGCCGTTTACTTATTTACTGCGACTGAAGGAAGTGGTGATGATACGGATGGAACGGTAGGAAGTTACGTCGATGATGGAACGGGTGCGACTAGCACCAAAACACAAAACCGTTTTGCATTTACAGTTGATACAACTGGCTTTAACTTATCTAACGGACTTAATATTACGGCAACGGCAACTGATATTAATGAAAATACTTCAGAATTTAGTGGTTGGCTAGATTTCCGCTTTACCGAAGTTTGTGATAATGGGCTTGATGATGATGGCGATGGTTTGACAGATTGTGACGATGATGACTGTGAAGTCTTAGCTTCGCCTTTTACCTTATTAACTTGTGATAATTCTAACGGCGGTGGAAGAGGAATATTCTTTTTACCAGATGCGAATACAACTGTATCTAATGGAAGTAGTAGCCGTATCGTTTCTTATCATGAATCTTTATCAGATGCTCAGAATCGGGTTAATATTTTGCCAAACTCTTTTATTAGTTACAATAATACCCTTTATGCTAGAGTAGAAAATAGCCTAACGGGATGTTACGCTACTTCCATTTTGACACTCTCCGTAGGTAGCATTTGTGCGGAAGATTGTGCGGATGGAATTGATAATGATGGCGATGGATTAATTGATTGTCAGGACTGTGATGAATGTGCTACTTTCGCAGGATGTGGAGATAACGATGGTGATGGGATCGGCGATTTGTGTGATCTCGACGACGATAATGATGGTATTCCAGACTTAATCGAATGTCCTGGCTTTACCTATGGTGCAGAACTCGTTATCAATGGTGATTTTGAAGACGCTTACGCAAATTGGACGTCTAACTTTAACCGAGGAAGAAATAATAATGGACCAACGAGAGATGGCTGTCCTACTCAAGGTTGGGTAGCGATTAGTCCTTGTGCAAGTTATAATGGTATTTGTGATAGCTATTATAATTATTACGGTGGAACACCGGATGGTTCAGTTGTGATTTCGGATGCTTATGGTACCGGCGCAAACGTAATCAGTACTACGAATTGTAATATTAGTGTAGATCAATGTATCGCAGGACCCTTGCCAGATCATACAACTACGGGGACTGGACTTTCCCTTTACGTCGATCCTAGTAATATTGCGGGTCGAGCATATTGGCAACAACTAGTTACCGTTGAAGCAGGTAAAAATTACGAATTTTCAGCTTGGATCATGGTTATTGAAGAAGATCCGAATCTTCAATTTAGAATCAACGGTTCAAACTTAACGGCTGGTTTTAACCTTGATCGCCTTACGGGAGGTACTGACGGACCAGATGCCTGGCAACAGTTTTTTGCTTATTGGTACTCCGCAGGAACTTCAGGAGATGTCTTAATTGAATTGGTAAACCTCACCGCCGGATGTGGTGGTAATGACATTCGTGTTGACGATGTATCCCTTAGAGAAATTATTACAGATTGTGATTGTGATGGCGATGGTGTAGATAATTCCTTAGATTTAGATAGTGATAACGATGGAATATTGGATGTAGTAGAAGCAGGACATGGTGCGATAGATGCTAATAATGATGGGATAATTGATGCTGCCGCACTTAATTCGGGTGATAATGGCTTATATAATTTATTAGAAACCACAGCAGAAAGTGGAATTATTAATTATACTGTAGCGGATAGCGAAACAACGCCGGATGGTATTTTTGATATATGTGAACTAGACGCTGATGGAGATGGCTGTTTTGATGCAGAGGAGGAAGCTATTGCTGATCCCGACGGAGACGGTCGAGCAGGAACGGGTACACCGCTTGTTAATCCTGCGAATGGATTGATCAATACAATTACTTATGTTGACCCACCAAACAACAATTGGCAAAATCCTCTGGTTGGTCCTTGCTTACCAGAAAGTTGCGACGACGGAATCGATAATGATGCCGATGGATTGACCGACTGCGATGACCCTGACTGTATCACTTCACCTGCAATAAATATTTCATCAACTACCGCTTGTATTAATGAAACAATCACTGTTTCTTCTACGAACCTTGGAGGGGGAGCGACTTACACGTGGGATTTTGGCGTAGATGCAATTCCCGCAACGGCAACGGGGATCGGTCCGCATAATGTCGCTTATACGAGTTGTGGAACTAAGAATATTCAGCTTACTGCATTTAGAAATACTTGTACCATCGTGGTAGATAGTAGCATTAATGTTGTAGATAATATTGATCCTGTTTGGGTTAATAATCCGCAAGATTTAATTATGGAATGTTTGCCTTCGGCTAATTATTCGGACTCCATTTCGATCTGGTTAAATAATTATGGAAATGGGGCAGCCACGGATAATTGCAATAGTGTTAGGATTATCAATGATTATAGCGGACTTACTACAGATTGTGGTTCCACGGAGAGTACGGTTGTAACTTTTACCGCCCTAGATAGTTGTGGCAATAGCGCTACTGCCATGGCAAATATTCAAATTTTAGATCGTTTAGCTCCTGAAATCGCTAGCATTCCTAATATTACCGTTGATTGCGATGTTGTACCAATGCCACCGTCACCGATCATTGTGGATAGTTGCGATGTAAATCCAAGTTTAGTTTTCCAAGAAGTAATCATCCAGCATCCTAACGATACCTGGAAAGCTTCTAGCGATTGTTCTATCTTATACGAAATTAGCTCAGGGTTTTATGATGATAAATCAACAGCGTCAACGGCGGATGATGAAGTAACCTTCACAATAACGGTTATTGGGCAAAATGTATCAGCAGGGTGGAATGCAACAGTAAACGGCACACCAATCGGTGGTGAATATTATAAATCATACCAAGTTGGACCTTTAACTTCTAGCGGAACTATAATTAGTTTTACAATCACAGATAGCAATGATGTAAGTTGCGCTGTCACAGTTATTAAAGATACCGCAGATTTTTAAGAATTTAACCTGCAAAAAAACAAGAAATGATTTGTATTGACGCTGTTTTTTAGAAAAAACACATGATAAACATCATTTCACTAAGATGTTTTTACTTGTAGTGCTTCTGTCTGATCTAATTTCACAATTCTTTTTTTTTAGACCATTAACTTTCTTTATTGTGATATTTCACTTTTAAATTGTTTGTAATATGCTAGTTTATAGCTTGTTGCAGACTATTTGCTAATGTCATATCAGATTAGTTTATATCAGTTAATTATATGGTATAATTATTGACTTTCGATATACTGTCATTATTTGTATTGAACACATCCCCTTTAAGTTTAATATTTCGCAAGCGCTTACATCTTTCAGGAAGAAAAGATGATTGATAAAAAGATGATGAAAATACGACAGCCTCTTTTAGGGGATTTAATACGCATGACAGTTATTAGCAAAACACATGGAAGAACATTTTACAAGATATAAAAACTTCGAGTTTTTTCTTTGTAATGGACGAACGCTAGTTCATCCTATGGAATTCTTGTGTCTACTCAAAACGATCCTTCTATCTACGATTTTCCTCTCTCTTTCTTCGGGTACTCTGAAAGCTAATAATAATACTCCAGCATTTGCACCTATCGAAAACTATACATTTAATATTACTTGTGATGATAATGGTACGCCCAATGATCCCACGGATGATAATTTCTCTTTTTCTTTAGTTGCTGCTAACCCCGCTTCCTCTTCTGGATGGAATGCAGTAATCGACGGTACTGCTGAAAATGGCAATTATGATCAATTATACAATCTAGGACCTTACCTAATTAGTAATGGAAATCTTAACTTTACTTTAATTGATAATGATGACGCTACGTACTTTTCGAATGTTACGGTAACACCACCGACGAGTTGTTCTGATACTTGTCAAACCTATACGATCATTCGAACTTGGACGGCAACGGATGATTGTGATAACGAAACTACTGAAACACAGGTGGTGGAAGTGGAAGATAATAGTGCGCCTACTTTTACGCTATCCGCAGTTGATGTAACTTTTGAATGTGACGGCGCGGGCAATTATACCGATATTCAAACTTGGATTAATAATAATGGAGGGGCTACTGCTACCGATGAATGTGGTACGGTATATTGGTCGAATGATCTTTCCAGTCTTCCTTCTGGTTGTTCTAATACCGGAACGATAGAAGTCATCTTTACAGCTTTCGATCGTTGTGGAAATGAAGCAAGAGATACGGCAAGCCTAACGATCGAAGATACTTTAAATCCAATCATTGCGATTACTGCTCAGGATACAGTAGTAGAGTGTAACGGTACAGGCAACAATATTGACCTTACTGCGTGGTTAAATAATAATGGAGGAGCCTCTATTACCGATGGCTGCGGAAATAATACAATTAGTTGGACAAATGATTACGCAGGTGGTGGTGTTCCCGAGTTAGCAAATTGTAATAACGATACGACGAATGTACTATCAGTAGTATTCACAGCGACGGACGATTGCGGAAATTCAATTAGCACAACTGCGCGCTTCATCATTATAGACACGAGCGATCCAACGATTACGGCAGTTGCACAAGACACAATAGTTGAGTGTAACGGTAGTGGTAACCTAGTAGATTTAACTTCATGGTTAAACAACAACGGCGGTGCTACGGCTGGCGATGATTGTAATAGCGCAGCAGGTTTCACATGGACGAATGATTACGCAGGTGGTGGTGTTCCGGAATTAGCGAATTGTAATAACGATACGACGAATGTACTATCAGTAGTATTTACGGCGACGGATGATTGTGGAAATTCAATTAGCACAACTGCTCGCTTCATCATCATAGACACAAGTGATCCAACGATTACAGCAGTTGCCCAAGACACAATAGTTGAGTGTAATGGAAGTGGTAATATCGTTGATTTAACTTCATGGTTAAACAACAACGGCGGTGCTACGGCGGGCGATGATTGTAATAGCGCAGCAGGTTTCACTTGGACAAATGATTATGCTGGTGGTG
>CALFBG010000141.1 GCA_937951685.1 uncultured Saprospiraceae bacterium
GATATTTTTTCAAAAAAATTAACTCAGATAGACGCCTTTCGGGAACAAATTCAGCAACACGAAAAGCAATTAGCCATCAATGAAAATATTCAACAAGTGGATGCAAATGCTTTAAATCACGAAGCATTAAGTGAAAAGATAAACGATTTTTTTATAGCCCTTGAAAAATTGAAAACAAATTTCAAAGGTTTCGTCGCAAAACACTTCCGCGCTAAACCATGAGGAATCCCGGCGTAGTCCACAGCCGAAAACTTCCACAAAGAGTGATCTTGGGCTGTTGGTATCTAAGCTTTATTAGTGATGTTATTAGTGATTGCCATACTCGCGGGAGTATGGATTGTAGGAACAGGTCTGTCTGAGTCTGAGGGTAACAAAAATCATCTAATACCTTGCTTTTCCGCATTACATTTCAATCCCTATTCTTGTATTTTAGATAAAACAATCATCATGAAAAACAAAATAAAAATTCTTGTGCCAACTGATTTTTCAATTGCTGCGGAAAATGCTTTTCGGCATGCCGTTTTGATGGCAGATAAGTTAAACGGAACGCTTCTCCTGCTAAATGTCGTCGTCCCCGACGTAGCAATTGTTAGTGTCCCCGTATCTGCTGAAATAGCGATTCATGAGCAGTTGAAAGTTAGCAAAAAACGCTTAGCGGAATTAACCAGCAAAGTCTTAGCACAAGTCACTCCGCGCATAGAAAACGTGCCTATTATTCACTCCGCAACCGAGTTAGGAGATCCCGAATCGGTGATTGAACGATACGCCAAAGAAAAAGATTTCAATCTTATTTTTATAGGGACGAGAGATGAGCACGGAGCGATGGATAAAATATTGGGTAGCGTAGCGCTTAATGTGCTAAAAAATGCACCTTGTCCTGTTTTCGTGATTCCAGAACTTGCGGAATATCGTACGACGACCATCGTTACTTATGCCACTAATTTAGAAGAGGTTGACCCCTACGAAATTTGGCGCGTATCAAAATTACTGGCGCCGCTTAATCCTATCATTCGATGTGTACATTTTGAAGAGGAATCTAAGTCTGATAAAAAGAAAACCGCTCTTGACATGGAAGAGCTCGAAGCCTTCTTTTTGGATAATGCCCCTGCGCTACAAATTACCTTCCACGAAATTGCTACCGATAATAAAGTCGATAGTATGCTAGAAGTTTTGGTCACTTTTGATACCAACCTTTTGGTCACTTATCAACCCCATCGAAATTTCTGGCAACGGTTGATGCACCGCAGTTTTACCAAGCAAATGGCTTTATCTTCTAAAGTGCCAATGCTCGTCTTGAAGGAATAGTTTTAATCGGCCTTGCTACTTAATCCTGTTTCTCCGCAACAACTTCCGAAATTACAGGTGCCTTCCAGCGTTCGTAGGCGATCGGACTTTCTTCCGCTTTCCGGATAGAGTTCGTCGTTCTACGTTTGTCTTTGATCAACGCAAAAGTCATGATTAAACTCGTCCCAATAATAATAAAAAGTAAAATCCCCGCTTCAAAACTTACCACTTCTGCTTCCTTGGGAATCGCATAAAAAAGTAGAATGGTAATTAATCCACGCGGAGCAATGAAAAGTTGCGGTAAGATATCTTTTCCAATGGAGATGCGCAAAATAACGTAACGGATTCCATAAATAGAGGCCAAGAGTAAAATGCTCACTACGGCAACTTGTGCATTTGCTAAAGAAGCCAGAGAAATCGTAATTCCGAAAATAACGAAGAAAAAGGTTCGTACCACAAATGCCGTTTCTACCGTAATGACGTGAAGCCCTTCATAAATTTGTTTGGCTTTTTCTACTTTCAACCATTTCCCCAACGGACCTTGAAAAAATAGTTTCATATTGGCAATCAACAAACCAAAAACAAGAATGATGATTAAGGAGGAAAGGTGCATTTTTTTACCAATCGCATAAAGTAAAAGCAATACCGCAATTAATAAAAACAGCTTGGTGTGACTTTTAATGTTTTGAAAAATCAAAACGATTAAGTAACTAGCTACTAAGGATAAAACAATGGTTAAAATGACGTTCAGTCCAAAGCCCAAAAAGCCGCTAGAATGTCCCGCTCCGCTCGTCTCTATTTGACTCGTCAAAAAGTAAAATAACATAATCCCCAAAATATCAGAAAAAGTACTTTCGTAGATATGAAATTCTTTCTTCGCTTCCTTTAGTCCCGTAACACTCGGAATGATAATCGCACTGGACAGAATCGACAAAGGAGTAGCGTAAATCCAAGCTTTGGTCATCGTCATGCCGTCAATGAATTGATGCAAAATTAGTGCTGCGACCCAAGTCGAAGCCATCAGCCCTACCATTGCAATGATAAAAGCTTTACCGATGAGCCAGTATTTCTCTTTTTTGAGTTCCAACTCTAAGGCGGCTTCCAATACAATCATAATCAATCCCACGATGCCCAAAATCTCTAAAATGGGGAAGAAGTTTAAATCTCCCGCACCCATCGCATTTAAGCCAAACTTAAGGACAATACCGAGCACAATTAATAAAAGAACCGAAGGGATATTAGTCTTCCGAGAGATTTCTCCAAACAAGAAAGACATAATAATAATGGCCGAAGCACTGATGATTAAATTATAGGAGTTTAATATTTCCATTTCGTAGTGATACTTTACTGGCTTTCGCCAAATTATTTATTAACGATTTTACAATCATAGTCGAAGCCTTTCAACCAATTGATGAAATCGTATAAATGCGTTTCTTCTTTTACCAAAACCTTCACGTTGAGTTGATGCTCATCGATGAAACTAATCTCCGGTTTGTGATTCCAATCTAAAAAAGGCGTCATCACCAACAAATCCATCAGTCGCTTTTGAAAATTATCCTTAAGCGTGTTTTCCCGCGAAATTTTTAATTGGTAATATCCACTAATCTCTTCTCCCGATTGTAATAAATATCCTTGTTGCGTTAGCGTAGAATAATCAATAAACTGAATTCCTTTGCTCGTAGTCGTCTTCAACCCAAAATTGCCAATGGCAGAAATAATCCCTTGGAAATTAGCCGTTTTGATTTGTTTGCCTAAAGCAAAATAAGGATCAAATTTAATTACTTGCCCACTGATATAATTCTTGATATGATTGAAGGCAAATATAAAGGCTGTCAGCACCAAGGCACCGTGAAAAGGCACATTGATAAAAACGAAAACCATTAGTACTAATAAAATCGCCAAGGGTTTTCCAATCAATAATATTTCGTGTACCAATCGCAATGCCCGATTTTGGAAATTACCCAGCAAATAAGCGCGCTCCAATAAGCCTCTGAGAAAATACAAAAGCCCAAAAAATAGCAGCAATTCCCCAACGGTAATCAGCAATTGTCCCCAAGAAAATAAATTAACAATGTCCATTTCTGATTAATTTGGTCTTTTTTATTTTAAACAATTTCTGTAACAATTTCTGTAACAACTTTTATAATAATTGGTGCTCAATGATTTTATTTGGTACCGGTTTAGGAAAGCTTTTATTCGCTTTTATTCCGCTTTCTGCTGACCAAATGATTGCCGTAGAACCCAATAATTTTTATTTATAAAAACTTAGATACGATTTTTCGGCGAGGAGTTTCCCCAATTCGTTGACCACGACTTCGTTAATTTCCAACCAGCCGTCAGGATACCTTTTTAAGAAACCGACGTTCATCAGTCGCTGTAAGATATTGCCAAATCGTTCTTTGAAAGCAGGCCCAAAAGCTTTTTGCAAGCGATATTCATTTGTTCGCTTTTCCATCATAATCGTCGCTAGTAAAATAGCCGTATCCGGTTTGAGGAAAGGCGGTAAACTCACGACTTCGTGTTGACGATAAACTACTTTCTGATCGTTGACTGGGTAAGTAGCACTCGTCCATTCCATCAACGCTTCGCCGACATTTCCTTGTGAAATGCGGTAAATCCGTTTAATCATTTTATTCAAGGCATTAGAGTCTATCTCAGCTCCTTTTTCGTTAACGAGAATTTTATGCGTCGCCCCGTGACGGACAATAATTGCCTGACGAACTTCGTCCAGACTCATTTTATCTAAGTTAATTTCTGATTGAAAAATATTATCAATCTGATGCGTTTTTTGCAAACGGGCTTGTAACCAATTACTCATCGACACCAAGAAAAAATTACGCCGCGCGTGGTTATCGAGGTGCTCTGCTAAAGCTTTAACATTTTTACTGAGCAAGCAATCCGGCGCATTCCACAGTTCTAAATCGTCAATCCATATCAAACGGTGCTTATTGATCGAATACTTTTCTAAAAAATCGAGCGCCGCGGCTAAGTCGTAAGTCGTCGTCAATTTCCGACCTTCCAAATTCAGGACGCTATTAGGCAACAAGCGTACATATTCGTTTTGAAAGAACCGACGGGCGATCAAAGCCCCAAAAAGAGACTTCCCAGAAAACCGCTGTCCACTCAGTACAATCGAACCCCGAAAATTTTGCTTCCATTGCGCTACTAATTTCTCCACGTGCGCCAACTCCGCTTCTCGACCATTCCAAAAAGATTCTCCGATATACCCTTCCGTCAAGAAAATACTGGCATATTGTTGATGCGCTTCCGTAGTCGTTCTATTTTGTACAAATCGAACAATTTTTTCAGAAATACTGAGCGATTCTTCTTCGGCGACGGAGGCACTTAATTGTCGGAGGCGTTGTAATTGCCGATTCCACCAATTATTTCCAGCCTTCAACCACTCATTTTCTCCGAGTTTAAACTGATCGACGGTAGATTGTAATCCGACGGGCAAAAATTCTTGTTCCAAATTATAGATCGACGCAAACTGAAAATCTTGTTCAAGCAAATTTAAGACTTTCTTGGCTAAGCGAGTAAGCCGTTTTTCGTACGCGATGGCACGCTCCGTAAAGCGCTCTAGTGGCTCATTCAGGCTCTCGGCGCTGGAGGTATTACTCACTTTCGGCTCGTTGAACATCAAGTTCGATTGATTCCGAATCGTCACCAAGGACATTTTGACGCCGTTGTAAGTGTTATTGGTGGTTGCCCAAATATCATAAAGTAGCGGCAAAATTTCAGACTCCATCCATTGCCGGATTTTACGTTGCCAATTGATGTCCCGATACTCAATTTTTCCATCTTGGGTGTGCACGGGAATCTGCGCGGCAACGGAGAGACTACTGACATTTTGTTCTAGGCTATCTCTAAATTCATCAAAATGATTGACGAGGTGAATTTCATCAATCTTTTCGTTGATAAATTTGGGTAGTTCTTCTTTTTTCTCTAGGAGATTTTCTTCGATAAAAGCGTTAATCCGGATAGATTCCTTCTGAATATTTTCGACATCCGCTAAACACTTTTCTATCGTCGTTTTTACCAACTGGCGCAATTGTTTAAAATGGGCAAGCGTCGAAATTCCCACTTCAAATTGCTGATGCAAATAGTTGCCTTGTTTAGCCAATTCTGCAAACTGTTCGCGGTAGGTCGGATAAGGATTAAGTTGTAATTGCCAAGCTTCAATTTCACTTTCCACACCATTTTTGGTCGACCGAATCTTTTGGCTGCGGTACGCTACGAAGTTAAATACTTCTTCGAAAGCCATTTGTAAAGTCACTTTAGAAGCTGCTTTCAATTCCTGAGTCGCCTTTGCCTCAATCGCTCCTTCTTTGAGTAATAAAGCTGCTTTTTGTTGCTGAAACAAAATATCTCGCCACAAAAAGAGAAAAGATTTAGCTAGATTCGGCCACTCGTAGGTCAATAAGTAATTATTCAAGGTCTCCTCTTTGGCCAATGCTACGAGTGCCGCATCTCCAATTTCTTGAAAATGGTTTGCTACCGTAGTCATATGATCACTGAGTGCTTTCAGAAAAGTGTGGCGCTCTTCTATTTCCCAAGTTTGATCAATTACGTCTTGTAATAAGGATTGATGATTAGCTTGCAACATTATTTTTTCGTATCATTTAGACCTGTAATGTAAACATTTTTTTTCTTTAGCTCACAATACTAGTTTAAAACTCAAAAGCGACCTTCCCTGCTTTCCTGTATTATACGCTCTCATTTTAAGGCAACATCAAGACGCCAAAACTCGATTTCGTCACTACTTTTTAAAAAAAACAAGGTCTTTTTCTCGGTGAGATAAGTACACTACTTCTTAAATTTTTTCTTTTTACTTTTAAGCAATTCTTCGGTGTTCTTCATTAAATCCTTGAGACTTAAATTGCTATCATCAGAAAGCTCAACGATATTTTGATACGTTTTTTTCTCAATATCATCTGCGGTGATGTGGTATCCTACGTAGTCTTCAATGGCTGCTAGTAGATCTTTTTCATCCGTGCTACAAAAGCTAATTGCCTTTCCGCGTTGATTGCCTCGTCCTGTTCGACCAATCCGGTGAACATAGTTTTCTGCCTGTTCCGGCAAATCATAGTTGATAACAAAATTGACGTTTGGAATATCAATTCCCCTTGCCGTAACGTCCGTTGCGATCAATAAAGAAATGCCACTCCCTTTGAATTTTTGTAAAATTTCTAAACGGTCTTTTTGATCAATCCCACCGTGCAGCGTTAAGCTTTCCACTGCTACCCTACTCATCGCTTTTTGTACTCGCTCCGCGCGAACTTTCGTGCGAACAAAAACCAAAACTTTAGCGTCAGGATGATCTTTAATAAAACGTTCCAAGAAAAACCTTTTGTCGTCCATTTCAATAAAACTCACCGCGTGGTCTACATTTTTAGAAACGGGATCTTTCGGAGAAATTTGAATCCGAATCGGTTTTTTGACGAGCGAATAGGCCAGTTTCTTGATCTTTTCGTCGATCGTAGCCGAGAAAAAGAGCGTTTGCCGCTTTTTAGGAATATGCCGCATTAAGTCTCTAATATCCTTAATGAAGCCTAAGTCAAGCATATGATCTGCTTCGTCGAGCACCAAAATTTCTACCCGGTTCAAGCGCAAATGTCCCTGACTAACCAAGTCGAACATTCGACCTGGCGTTACCACGAGAATATCAATATTTGCTTGCAAACGAGCAATCTGAGCTTCCTGTTCTACCCCACCGAAAATGCAATACGCTTTTACCCGCGTGCCACTCGCAATCGTTTTAATCACTTCCGTAATTTGGATTGCTAATTCTCTAGTTGGCACCATGATTAAGCACTTAATCCCGTCGGGACGTCTCTGATTCAGTTTTCTAGAATGTAGGTGATGAATCACAGGAATCGCAAACGCAGCGGTTTTCCCCGTTCCCGTTTGGGCAATTGCCAGCAAATCCTCCCCTTTCAAAATGTGTGGAATGGATTTATATTGAATATCTGTAGGTCGCCGAAAATTGAGTTTGGCAAGGCTACGTTTGATCTCGGGTGCAAAATGGTAATCGTCAAATTTCATATAGCCGAAAGCTACGAGTTTATTTGGAAAAAGTGAAGACTCATCAGAGATTTAGCCCGAAAGAATTGGAACTTTTGCTAAGCAAAAGTAATCCTCATGCCCCTTCGAACTTAAATTTGATACAAACCTTATTGTACAACAATAAAAAAAATATTATATTTGAAAAAACACCAACTGTAAAATGATTCCAAGAAACTTGTCTAAAACAGTTCAAAAAACCATCGCAAAAGGAGAAACCGACGAAGCCATTAAGCTACTGGGACGCTCTAAAACGATCAAGAATGACCCGAAATTACTCCAAATTTACAACCTTATTTCTGCGCAGTGGAATAAATACAAAACCGAAAAAAACCAAAATATTAGACGCGAAGATGATCAAAATCGGACTTTGAATCAGATTCATCTCTCTATTTTAGAATTGGTGGATGGTGATCTAAGTGCTTTAGAACGAACGCCACAAAATAGTAGCCCTACCAAAGAGAAGAGCAATCCCCCCGCTCTGAAGTATTTTATCTACGGCATTATCTTTTGCTTTATCATTTGGGGAGGCATGGAAGCCACGGGAATGCTTTCTCCTCAAGTTTATACGCCTCCCCGAACAACCACGAGCAGTAAACCTGTCTTGCGAGCGTTCAAAATCTATATTATTGATAATGCGGGGGTGCGCACCAACAATGTACACATTGCCAAAATCTACCAAGATTATACGGGGGAAATCACCATTGCAGGCAACAAACATATCTTAACCAAAGTCGTTGATGCCGACCGAAACCAGATGGAGTTCTATTTTCAAAATAATGGTGTCTACCATTATAAATATATGCTTCCTAGTTTAGCGGATGTCCAAGCAGGTCGCAATACCAATAGCGGCATTGTACTACACAACAATCAAAAAATAGCCAATTGGCGGGCGGAAGAAATGAGTCTAAATTAAGCGCGAAAAGATTTGATAGGTTTTGATGCCGTTATTTCATAAGCTTGTAAATCGCGACGGATTTGATATTGACAAATTCTCGAATCCCTTCCAGCCCAAGCTCGCGCCCGAAACCAGACTGCTTGATGCCACCAAAAGGCATTCGTGGATCAGAGCGTAAAAGATTATTAATGGCAACGGCACCGGCAGAAAGTTGACTCGCCAAGCGCTCGGCTTTCGCTAAATCTTTGGTCCACAAAGCTGCTCCCAAACCATATTTGGTATCATTGGCTAAGCGAATCGCTTCCACTTCATCTGCTACGCTAAAGACGACGGCAATCGGTCCAAATAATTCTTCGTGGTAAGCACGCATCGTTGGCTTAACTTCCGTCAAAATGATCGGATCAAAATAATGACCTTTTCCCTGTCTAGGTCCTCCCGCCAAATACACTTTCGCACCGTTCGCAACGGCATCTTCAAGTTGTGCATTCAAATTATCACGCAAGTCGGCACGTGCCATGGTACTAATCTGAGTATCCAAATCAAGTGGATTTCCAATTTTCATGGCTAAAAGTGCAGCTTTAAAAAGTGGTAAGAACTCATCCAACACTGCTTGTTCCACGATGATCCGTTTGGCGGAAATGCAACTTTGCCCACAATTATTCATTCTAGACTTTGCCGCTAACTTCGCCGCAGTCTCCAAATCCGCATCCGCTAAAACGATAAATGGATCCGATCCGCCCAATTCTAAAACGCATTTCTTAATCGCTGCACCAGCAATCTGCGCTACCTTCGCACCAGCCACATCACTTCCCGTCAAAGCAATGCCCTGTACTAAATCATGCTTAATAATCGAAGGAATATCCTCGACTTCTGCCAAAAGGCATTGAAAAATAGCTTTTTCCGGTATAATTTCTTTGAAAATATTGGCTAGAGCGATGCTCGTTAAGGCTACATTAGGGGCAGGTTTGAGTAAAACGACATTGCCCGCTAATAAAGCTGGAATGGCAAAGCGTAAAGCTTGCCAACAAGGAAAATTCCACGGCATAATACCGAGTACCGCACCGATGGGTTCGTAGCGAAGATAACTTTTCTGAGCGGTGGTTTCAATCACTTTGGGGGCAAGTAAATCGGGAGCTGCCTCCGCGTAATACGCACATAACCAGATACATTTTTTGACTTCCGCCAAGGATTGTGCGATGGGTTTCCCCATTTCCGAAGTAATCAATTGGGCTACTGCCTCCTGTTGATCCGTCAATCTGCTGGCAAATGCTAAGATACAAGCTTGACGAGCAGCAAGTGATTCCTTTTTCCAAAGCTGATACGCGGAGGTACTTGCTTGGAGCTTAGCTACTATTTCTTCCCTTGTAAGTGCCTCAAAGGCTTGAATGACTTCGCCATCAACGGGATTGATAGAAATAAAGGAACTCGATGCTAAGGCCCGATTATTCTGCGAGTTGGAAATGGTAGTTCTCAAATTTCAAAATATTTACATGCTTGTTCTCGTACTTCTCAACCTCCTTGAAAGAATCGTCTCCTGGATTTTTCATTACCTTTTCAAAAGCAAAGCGGGTGTGTAGATACTGGCGTTGTTCTACGTCTAAAACTTCTCGAAACTTAGTGCCGTGCTTTTTCAACATTCGACCTAAATACAACATCAAATCGTATCCGACAAATGCTTCTCTCGTCGGGGGGCTTGCATATTTATAAAAATACCGTTGGCGAAAAGCCGCAATATCTGCTTGTTCGGTATCAATAAAAGTTGAACTACTCACGTGTACATTAAGCTCTTCGTAATAATCGTAACTACTGAGCTCAAAATCCAACCATTGCGGCATTCCGTAAACGATAACTTCGTTGTTGCCTTTAGCTATTCTTAGCTGTCGCAACAAACCATAGATAAAAGTTGAACTCGAAAAAGAAGGCACGATAAAAACGGTTGTTTTTCCTTGCTTAATGGCCGGCGTAACATCAATATCCGTATAATCTCCGGAGATGCTATTCACGATAAACTCTTCGAAACTAGCTGCGTCAGCAGTCCCGTCGTAAGCCGCATTGGCCTCGTGAAAGTAGGCAAATCGTTTCTTTTCTGCCGGTTTATCTCTACTCAACAAAACCACTTGGTCTGCGTCGTAGTTTTTACGGACGTGCCGAGTGATTGCTTCGCAATGACTTTTTAGAGAGGGTTTATTTTGGAGAAAAAATGGATTTTCGTTGACGACATCGTCGTAAGGTCTTAGTGGAGAAACGAGCGTTTTTTGATTGGTTTTAGCAAAACTCGCCACCATTTTTATAGCAGATTTTCGCACTGGACCAATGATTAGTTGTGCATCTTTTACTCCGGGAAAGTCAAGTATTCGCCTAGTTTCCGAATCAGTAGCTTTGGTATCATAAACCGATACTTCAAGTCGAGTCCCTTCTTTGGCCAATTCATCAAAAGCCAATTTAGCGCCGCTGTAAAAATCTAATGCCAGCATAGATTTTTCGTTGATTTCCGCGTCGTATTCTCGAAACCGATCCGTGAGAAAAGGCAATAAGATGGCGACCTTGTATTTCTCCATCATTCCCGGCTCCACGGTAGTCGTGCCCGTTCCATTGGTGGTTCCATCTTTGCTTCCGTTCTTTCCACTTCCGTATTGTGACGGGTCCGATTTAATGGGCGGCTTCGTCGGATCATTTACCCAACGAACGGTATCCACATTTTCTTTTTCAAGCCGAATATCTTCGTATTTCTTCGTTTTCGGATTGTAGCGTTTTTTGCCTTCGATTGGATCCAACTCTCCTTCACTAACGGTGCCACTACTTTTTGCTTTTTTCAAAGGATCGCAAGAGGTCGTAGTCAGTAAGAGGACGAATAAACTCAGCAATAAAGCTTTATTCCCACTCAATCGTTGCCGGAGGTTTTGTACTAATATCATAAACTACACGATTTATACCTTTTACGTTGTTAATTATTTCACTTGAGACTTTTGCTAAGAAATCGTGGGGCAAAGGGCTCCATTCTGCCGTCATCCCATCTACTGAACTTACGGCTCTTAGCACAATCGTTTTCTCGTAAGTGCGTTCGTCTCCCATGACGCCTACCGACTGAATCGGTAATAAGATGGTAGCGGCTTGCCAGACTTCATCGTAAAGTCCAGATGATCTTAAATTATCAATAAAAATCTCATCTGCGGCTTGCAAAAGACTCACTTTTTCGGGCGTAATGTCTCCTAAAATCCGAATGGCTAAGCCAGGACCAGGAAATGGGTGCCTTGACAAAATAGCATTTGGAATATCCAACTCCTTTCCTACTTTTCGAACTTCATCTTTGAAAAGCATTCTCAGGGGTTCTACAATTTTCAGTTTCAACTTTTCGGGTAATCCACCAACGTTGTGGTGCGATTTGATCGTTACGGACGGTCCGTGTACCGAAACGGATTCAATGACATCGGGATAAATGGTCCCTTGTCCCAACCAAGTTACATTTTCAAACTGTTCGGAAGCTTCTTCAAAAACATCAATGAACAATTTACCAATTATCTTTCGTTTTTTCTCTGGATCGCTAACATTTGCTAAGCCATCCCAGAATAATTGCTTGCTATCAATTCCACGAATGTTTAAGCCCATGCCTTCGTAAGAGGCTAAAACTTCTTCGTATTCATCTTTACGTAAAAGACCGTTGTCAATAAAAAAGCAAAATAGATTATCTCCAATCGCTTTTTTCAAGAGCATCGCTCCGACGGTAGAATCTACGCCGCCGGATAACGCCATTAAAACCTTTTCGGTACCAATTTTATTGCGTAAGTTTTCAACCGTATCTTTCACAAAAGAAGCGGGCGTCCAATTCCCATCACAAGCAGCAATGTCTTCAACGAAGTTGCGCAATAACTCTTTTCCTTCTAAACTGTGCGTCACTTCGGGGTGAAACTGAATGCAATAAACTGGTTTTTCGAAGCGCGCTGCCTCCGATTTGAATACCGCTACGTCAATACTATCCGTTCCAGCAAGTAATTCAAAACCCGAAGGAATTTCCATAATCGTATCTCCGTGAGACATCCAAACCTGAGAGTCCGCAGCAATATTTTTAAAGAAAGGATCCTTGCTTTGCAATTGGCGTAAAGCGGCTTTTCCGTATTCTCTTTTGTTGGAACGCTGCACTTTTCCGCCGTAATGATTGGCAATGTATTGCGCACCGTAACAAATTCCTAGGACCGGCACTTTGCCCATGAATTTATCCAAATTAATTTGTAATGCCTTTTCGTCCGTTACTGAGAAAGGACTTCCCGAAAGGATGATTGCCTTGACACTATCATCCAGCTGAAGATCAGCATTGAAAGGCAAGATTTCGCTGTAGACATTTAATTCTCGGATTCGACGCGCAATGAGCTGCGTATACTGAGAACCAAAGTCAAAAATGATTATTTTCTCCGTCATGCCGCAAAGATAATCAACTTGTTTAAAGTTTTAGCCTAGTAGATTAGACTTTATTCGAAAGTTCTTTT
>CALFBG010000142.1 GCA_937951685.1 uncultured Saprospiraceae bacterium
GCCGCATAATCACATAATTAATCAAAAATAAATCGTTGCCAGAGACTTCTGGCGAACGGAAAAGAATTTGATATTCTTTTTTATACGTTCCCGGTTTAAAGACTCGATCTAGTTCCGAAGACTCTCCACAAGCAGCTACTAAAAGAAAGATAATTCCAAAGAGAAAGTAATTAATTTTTGTCGACATATATCAAACATTTTAAGAAGTTATTTTCATTAAAGCGCCAAAGGTAAAATAATTAATTTGAAAGCCATAAGCTCATTGATAAATTAAGTACTCGAATAAAACACGTCCTATTCCTTATGCAAATTTTAACCGACAAGGTTCAGCAACCAAGTATCAACTCGTAAACACTTTAATAGTATAAGTTAATAGTACAAGTGATATAAGTACTACAATTTTTAAGCGGAAAGCTGCTCTTGGGACAGACCAAATTAAAAGCGGCATGAACTACAAAAGTAATCCATGCCGAAACATAATAAAAGCTAAAACTTCTATTCTTCAGTATTTTAAATATCTTACGACCCTATCCACTGGAAAGCATTCAGCAAACAGAATGTTATAAGTATTTTGTCAAGGGAATATTTTGTGCAATATTTGTTACTGATTATTAGAAATTGTGCCCAATTATGCTAACAATTTTGGTGATATTGTACATCTATAGGTTGCTTAGAGTATCAACATTGCATTGATAATCAAGCCTTTAAACTTGTAAATTAAGATGGTTTTAGCTTATTCTTGAAACGAAGTTTTAGGAAGGATTTTTAAAGTCCTAATAAAACCTATAATCGTGGATGATTGGATAAACTAAGATTAGTCTGCTCCGAACAACCTTTTAATGGCGTAATTTGAGTGTCTAAACTGAAATTTAATATCAATAATTGAGGATTAGTGTAAAGTTGTACTAAGATAGGCGTCGTAATTTCGAGTTAAAGATAGTTTGATTTACAAAAAAAACAAATTATTTATCAAGAAGATTTTGTTAAAAATAAGTTTAAGGATAATTTCCAAAAAACAAATGTTATTATTGACTTTACATTGAACGCACGATAAGCTATTGTAAAGATGCTTTATTTCAAAGTTTTTGATCGAGTACTTCCATGCCAAAATACATTTCATGTCTGCAACTAGTACAACCGAATCCAAGCAACGGTTGAAAGGAATCGGCCTTGTTTTCCTAGGCTCCATCTTCTTTTCTACGAAAGCCATTATCGTAAAGTTGATGTACCGACAAGGTGTAGATCCTTTATCTGCACTAACGCTGCGGATGTTATTTGCCCTCCCCTTCTTCTTGCTCATTGCCTTTTGGTCTTTCCGACAAAAAGATCGACCACAGCTGAGTCGGCAAGATTGGTGGCAGGTGATTGGCCTAGGTGTTTTAGGGTATTACTTGGCTAGTTTATTTGATTTTTTAGGTCTGCAATACATTAGTGCCGGATTGGAAAGACTAATTCTTTTTGTATATCCAACCATCGTGGTGCTACTCGTGGCTTTCTTTGAAAAAAAACCGATCAGCCGGGCGCAGCTATTTGCCTTAGTTTTGACTTATTTAGGCATTGTGGTAGCTTTTTTGGGAGAAGTAAAGCTAGGCGATGGTCAACATACTTTCTGGGGCGTAGTGTTAGTTTTTCTTTGTGGATTTTGTTTTGCAGGGTTTATTTATGGCAGTGGAAAAATTATTCCTCGTTTAGGAACCATTCGATTTACAGCTTTAGCCATGTGTTTTTCCTGTTTGGCCATTCTTACGCACTATCTCATTTTTCATCCCGTTTCCCTTTGGGGATACGACGCCTCTATTTATCAATATGCTTTACTCATGGCACTAATCGCGACGGTCATTCCTGTTTTTTGCTTTTCAGAAAGTATTCGTTTGATTGGTTCCGGAGATATGGCCATTGTGGCAAGTGTTGGTCCTATTTCTACCTTAGTCTTAGCTTTTTTATTTTTGGGGGACCCAATTAGTGGCTGGCAAATACTAGGACTCGGTTGCATTTTATTAGGTGTATGGCGCATCAAAAAGCAATAAGAACCTACTACCCATGAATGCTTCCCTGCTTCGTCTTTATTTTTATTAGGTATCATTTTTCGGGGAAGTAATGTTTTTCATGAAAATGGATAAATACTTATCGCGCCAGCTTCGCATAAATGGATACATCGATCCACTTTCCATTCTTTAATTCGTAATCCCGCATCGTTCCCTCCAAATCAAAGTCTAACTTAGCTAGGCCTTTTTGGCAATTGGTGTTTTCCGTTTCTACAAAACCTTCAATCCGCTGCAAGCCCATTTGGCTAAAGCCAAAGTCACAGATTTTTTCCATGGCTTCCTTCATAAATCCTTTCCCCCAAGCTTCGGGCAGCAACCAAAAACCAATCTCCGCCCGACGATGTTCTTTGTTCCAATCGTTAAAACCTCCCGCCCCTAGAAAATCCCGAGTTTCCCGATCACAAACAGCCCACCAAATTCCTCGCTCCTCCTTTACGAGTGCCGCAAACCAATGCATTTGCTCCCGAGTAGCTTCTAACGTATCAAAGTGAATACCATAATATCGAATGATGTCAGGATGGGACAAGCCTTTAAAAATAGACGCCAAATCGCTCGCAACAATTTCACGTAAAACTAATCTTTCGGTGTGAATCGGGGTAAATACTTTAGCTAAGTGCATAAATGGGAAACGGGTATGAGACTGTTTTTTTTATTGATAATGATAACGGTCTATACTACGCGCTTCGTGGTAGAAAAGTTCCAAAACAATCGGTAGAAAGCCTTGGAGTTAATCGTAATGATAAAAAATCCCTGTATCAAAAGGCGTCCAAAGAGCTGCTTTTTGTCCTGCCGCTTTTAAACTTTTATTCGTCCAAGTATTGCAGGTATGAAACATACTGTAACTGCCTACCGCTTCGTAGAAAGCATCATTTTCTCCGTAGACCGCATCCGTTTTGATCGGAATATAATATCCCTCCGCATCTTTTTGAAATGCTTGATCAATGTACCGAATGAGTCGCTCGTATTGTTCCTTACTAATCTTAATATCTCTCGTCGTATCATCGACGGACATCGTTGGGTAAAACGACGCGTGGATAGCCGTCGTACTCAATCCCGTGGCCGCTTTAAATGCGACGGAAGCTTTCAACTCTGCCCAAGTAGGCGTTTCTAAATAAAATCCTTTATCTCCCCAACCGATGCCAACGTATTGAAAATTGGTGGCACCCGATTTCGTGTCGCTAAATTTAATTTTTTCACTCCAATCTTTTTGCTCGTTGCGGATGGGCACGACGATGTCCGTATGTACACCGTTGGTTTTGATGAATACCGTCATTTCGTCTTTTGCACCTTCTTCTTCCGCTACACCAATTCTTGCCAATCCAAAAGCTGCCAGAAAATAAAGCGAAAAGAAAGTCAATAGGAACAATCCAATCCATTTTAATACTTTGAGCATTCTTTTCATCCGTTAACTAATTTGCGGAGTAGGCAAAGCTACCTAATTACCTAATCCAGTTAAGAAAAGATAAATGTACGGTTTTTCTAGGAAGTTATGCAACGATAAAACTTGGGAAATCAAATGGGAAACAGACTCGACTTAGGAAAGCTCAATCAATTTATTTTTGACGGCAAAGATAACGAGTCCGGCAGTATTGCGAACACCCGTTTTTTCCATTAAGTTTTTGCGATGACCTTCTACGGTGCGGACACTGATGAAAAGTTGTTGAGCAATTTCGGCAGTTGTTAATTCTTTACAAATCAAACCTAAAACTTCCAACTCTCTCGCCGTCAGGTGAAAAGGTGCTTTGAAAGAAATCGGAGGTTTAGCAGAACTATCTTTTTTCTTCAAACCTTTAATCAAAGCGTTAGCAACATAATCGTTAAAATAAAAATCTTTGACCATTACGGATTCGATCGCTTCTTTCAAAATTTCAGGTTCCTCGTTTTTCAACAAATAACCATTCGCACCAATTTCGAGCACGTGCGTAATCAAACGTTCTTCGTCGTACATGCTGAGTAAAATAATTTTGATATCGGGAAAATTGGTTCTTAAAAAACGTGTGACTTCTATTCCATCCATGCCCGGCATTTTCATATCCAATAAGATCACGTCGGGGCGATTGAATTTGACTTGTTCGAGTAAGTCTTCTCCACTGGTGACTTCGATGATAATTTCAATTTCATCAAAGTCTGCGATGATATATTTGAGACCGCGCAAGAATAAAACTTGATCGTCACAAATGGCTAATTTAATCATTGGTATAGGGTTTAATCGTCATGTTTAAATTTACAGAAAAACCTTCTTGTAGGTTAGAGTCCATTACTAATACTGCTTGCAAAACGTCGGCTCTCGACTGAATTCCTCTCAGTCCGAGGCCTTTTTTAGACATGGTATTTGCTCGCCATTGCTGGATATCGAATCCCACACCATTATCTTGATAGCTAAGAACCAGCTGATCATTTTGAATGTCAATGGAAAGTACGACTTCTTTTGCTTCAGCGTATTTCAAACTATTGTTAAGCAATTCTTGAATAATTCGAAACAGTGCACATTCCTGCTGAATATCGAAACGTAAAGCTTGGGTATACCGAAAATCAATTTGTACCGTTCCTAAATCATTCAGTCGTTTGACTAAATCTTCGATGGCCGCAATGAGTCCAAATCGTTCTAAACTGGTCGGCAATAAGTTGCGGGAAATCGTTCGAATATTATCAATCGTTTCATCTAACAATCCGACCGTTTCTTGTTTAATAAAAGCAACGTCCGCAAACTTGTTTTGATCGCTAGGCAAGCGATTGACGTACAATTTAGAAGCCGAAAGTAAAGCCCCTACGCCATCGTGTAAGTCTTGCGCAATCCGCTTTCGTTCTTGCTCCTGTGCTTCGATAACCGCTTCCAAGTAAAGACGCTGATGACCGATTTCCATCAAGCGCATATTTTCTTGTTGTTGTAATAAACGCCGTTGGTACAATAAGAAAAAGAGAATGACTGCCACGGCCAGTAGCAACATCCCAACAATACCAATAAACATCATTAACGCTACACTTTGTTCGGTGGCTTGATCCATAAGGCAATCGTATAAAAAATATAACGGGTGATATTCAAGATAGCGTGAATTCCCCAGAAGGTGAAACTCAACTTTACCGAGGGTTGAATATAATTACTAAAAATAAAAATAAAGAAATTAGCGGAAAAGTAAAGTAACAATCCAACCGATAGCCAAAATAAAGGTTCCGTTTCTAATCTTTTTATTTTTACCTCTTTCAATAATTTGTAAAAATAAGCTAAGGCATAAAATAAAATAATTAGACTAGATACCGCTCTGGACATACCATTAAACTTCGTCAAGCTTTCTACCCAGATGCCATTAAAAGTAGCATACAATAAGAATAAAAGCATTGTCAAGTTGAACACCTTCGTAGGAATTAAACTAGACAATGCTTTTCGGTAGATCAGGCTCAATAAGAGATATTCTATAATGGTAAAAATATGCGAAATAAAAAGATTATTAACCTCCATCCTAGCTAAAAGGTAGGCGAAGAGCTCCGTTAAAACCGCCACAAAAACCAAGTTACCCAACAATCTTTGCGCGTGATTTAAATTCTTCCAATTTAATAAAGCTACTAGCGCTGGCAGTAAAGCCAAGAATACCGAAGTTTGAGCCAATATTTTTGACGTTAACATATCCATAACTAATCGTTGTAATGGTAAGGTCTATTAATAATCTTTTTGAGCGTTGAAAACCGAGCTATTTTCTTTCGACCTAGATCGAAAGAATCGAAAGGACTACGGCCTTATCTTCTGCGTCGGGCATTAGGCGATGCTTCCGGAGGAGAAACTTTCATGATGTCTCCACAGTACGGCGGACAAGGATAGCCAAATTCATAAAATTCAGATTCTCGGTTGAAACCGTCTCTTGACTCCTCTTGTTCCATTTCGGTAATTTCCAATACAATATGAAATTTAAACGGAGTTCGTATACTGGGATTAATCACCGTTAAATGAAAAAACAATTCTCGCTTAGGGTTCTCCTTATACAAATCTAAAATTGCTTTGACATCCTCCGCAGAGAAAGCGTAACTATTCAATCTAGGAAGTTGTGCGTACACAATACCGCTAAACAAATCATTGATCTCTTCGTAAGGCAATTCAGCCCACTCTTGCAAAAAGATATAAGCCGTTTTGGGAGAAATCTTACTGAGGTTCGTCGTGTCATACGCTGACAAAATGATTCCATTCGTATATTTATCTTTTGCTGGATCGTAAAAAGTAGTATTACCAAAAGAAACCGTGGAATTTTTTCTCCACTCCGCTAAATAGCTATCTTTATACGAACTTTCGCCTTCCTTATTTAAATGGAGTTGAACAATTGGATTGAAAGCTGGTGATCCTTCTCTCATTTCGTTTAAACTATTCTCGTAACAAGCCATGTATACAACTAAAGAACAATTAACTTTCTCCGTTGCGGAGAATGCTTCGTACGCCGTATTGATCGCTCCCAAAGTTTCACTAGATAAAAAATAAGTTGTCGCGCGTTGGGAAGAAAAGCTACCATCAGCATTTTCGTATTGCGTATAAAATAAATTAGCTAATTTATTTTGTGGTGTTTTCATCCAATTTTTCCGCATGGATTTAAACTGCGCATCTCGATTTTCTTCGGTAAGTAAGTGATTAGATCTTGAAGTTACTTGATTTCCAATAATCGTTTTCATTAGGAGTTTGTTTTGGTGGTTATAAAATGTAGAAGATTCTGATAGGTTCTGGAGTACTTAAATAAATGCTTATGCTAAACCTGCTTAAACTTATTGATTCAATATAGTCTTTGATTAATTGTTTGATTGCATATACTGCTTACTAAAGATAGGACACCCATTCCTAGCATTCAAAAAATCTACGATCTATCCACCAAAATCAGGGGTTTATACCTAGTAAAACACAAGGTTTTCCCTCGTATGGAGAAGCGGATTTTTGGATAAGTACTAAGACAAAATTACTTTGCCA
>CALFBG010000143.1 GCA_937951685.1 uncultured Saprospiraceae bacterium
ATTTCAAATTGAAAACCGGCCTCTCGAAGCAATTGACTGCGCCGTGGAGATTTGGAAGCGAGGATAATTTTTTTAGTTAAAACATTCATGGATTTTAATTTAAAATAGAAGTTGTTTAATAATTTTAAAAGCAGTTGAGAAAGGCTTTGCCTTCACGCAAGTAAGCAGATATTTTTGTTCAAATTGAAGCTCTTTTAGGAGTTCGTAGCAGCGCTACGGAGGACGAAAAAGCTGAAAAGTTGGGCAAAAAGATCAATTCGTAAACATTTTTGGAGTTTTTAAACAACTTCATAGTTCAACTTTTCTGGTAAATGTAAAATGTAGGATTATAGCAATCCAATGATTAAATAAATTAAGCCTAACAACATGATCAATTTTGCCAAAGTACTGAGTCGGTGATAAGCCGCTTTGTCTAATCCTGATTTTGTTAAATGGAGCAAACTCCAAGTCAGGGGCAACACAATGACCAAAAGATTAAAGCCTAATAGTAGATATTGTTTTTGTTGCCAATGGAAATAAGCAACCACGGCGAGTAAGCTTAATAAAAGGAAGCCAACGGCTCCGGCTACTGCTTTGGCGATGGGAACTCCGGCGACAATGGGCAGGGTTCGACAGCCTTGAGCAGCATCGCCTTTGATATCTTCGAGGTCTTTAATGATTTCTCGAAAGAGCGTAGAACAAAACGCAAAGACACCGTAAGCAATAAATAAATTCCAACAATAATTTGCTCGGATAGGTGCCGCGAATTGCAAATCTAGGTAACCCATTCGTTCTGCAAATAGGACAATCATCGGTACAAAGGCACAAAAAGTAGCAACGACTAAATTGCCCCATAAGGCCGTTTTTTTTAAATATGAAGAATAACTATACAATAATAAAACGGCTAGTGGATAAATGAGCAGTAAACTAAGATTGCCGACGTGTAGGGCGAGATAGAGCGAAAGGAATAATCCTAAGCCACTGATCCCAAGATACAATTGCCAAGCTTGGGCGAGGCTACAATAGTTACCAATCCACATTTTTTCCGGCTTGTTAATTTGATCAATTTTAAGATCCACAATGTCGTTGATCAAGTACCCGCCCGCCGCAATGATTAGGGTAGAGAGAACGAAGAGCGCAAAATGCAAATGATCGAGTAGGGGCGTAATTCCTGCTGCCGCAAAATTAGGGACCAATACCGCATATTGCAGTAGGTATTGTGTAAAGACTACAATCAGCAAATTGGGGAAACGAAGAATGCGCAGGAAGGTCAAGCTATTAGATTGATAAAGTTGTTTTTAAAAAACTTCGAATGATTTTGATGCAAAACTAAGCATTAATATTTATAACTAAGTGCTCAAAATAGCTAATAAGCGCTGCTCGTTGCTAAGTTAATTTAGTAAGCTACTTTTGCGGGTTTACTTTTTTTCAAAATACTCGTCCATTTTTCGGTTGTATGCGCCAATAGATTCCCTTTTCTTTGTAAAAAAAAACGATGCAAGTTACTGATCAAAAAAGTGTAGAAAAATACTACCAAGCTTTGCTTGCGAAAGATGCTGCGTATGTTGGTCTTTTCTTCGTGGGCGTGAAAACGACGGGTATTTTTTGTATTGCTACTTGTCGAGCTAGAAAGCCTAAATTTGAAAACGTCGAATTTTTCACGACGGTCAAAGAATTACTCCAACATGGCTATCGACCCTGCAAAATTTGTAAACCGACCCAAAAAACTTACGAAGCTCCCGCGGATATTCAACAAGCGTTGCTACTTTTGCAACAACAGCCAAAAGAGAAAGTTAAAGATTATGATTTGGTGAAATTGGGGCTGTCTCCGAAGCGCATTCGGCGCTGGTTTCAGCAACATTACGGCGTCACCTATCAAGCCTATCAACGGATGTTGCGGATCAATCTGGCTTTTCAAGAACTCCAAAAAGGGCAAACGGTAACGCAATCTGCCTACGAAACGGGCTACGAATCCCTCAGTGGCTTTGGTTATACTTTTAAAAGAATGATGGGGATTTCGCCGGAAGCAAGCAAATCAAAAACAATTATTCTGATTACGCGCTTTCAAACGCAGTTGGGACCGATGTACGCCTGTGCGACGGAAAAAGGATTGTGTTTGTTGGAATTTACGGATCGCAGAATGTTGGAAACGGAATTCAAGGATTTGCAAAAGCGATTAGATGCAGTGATTTTGACGGGAGAGAATGGGCATTTGAAAAAAACGAAAGAACAGTTGCAAGCGTATTTCGCGGGGACTCGGAAAGATTTTGACTTGGACTTGCACACGCCGGGAACGGATTTCCAGCAAGCGGTTTGGGACGGTTTAAAAGCAATCCCTTACGGCGAAACGCGGGCTTACCAAACGCAAGCCGAGCGCTTGGGAAAACCAAGGGCCGTGCGAGCCGTAGCAAGAGCCAATGGTTGCAATCGAGTTGCCATTGTGATTCCTTGCCACCGGGTGATTGGAAAAAATGGTGCGTTGACAGGTTACGCGGGCGGACTCGAACGAAAAGCTTGGTTGCTGGCGCACGAAAAATCGTTTTGCTGAGCAGAAAGTGGTATTGGGTAAAATATAATGAGTAATATTTTTTTATTTCTTCTTTTTTTTGAAACTTAAAGCTGTGATCAAACGGTTATAAATGCAATAGATCGCCTTGCTGCTGCTTTTAAAAAAATGCAAAATGAAACGAATACAGTTATTTGAATTTGAAGACTTCTCTTGGTTTCCCGATTGGTTGAGAAGTGCCTTGACGAGACTCATTGTTGTTTTACTCAAACTGTTAGGAACCAGCGAAGTACTTGGGCAGCTGATTAAGCCCGTTTTGCAATCCCAAAAATTAGATACGATTGTTGATCTGGGATCGGGAGCGGGTGGTGCGATGCCAGCTTTGTTGGCACATTTGAGAAAAGATAAAGCACTTGAAAACCTTAAGGTAAGACTAACCGATTTGTACCCCAACCAAATGGCGATTCAGCAGTTCAATTCGGATGCATCGAGTGGTATTCGGTATCACGAAACGCCCGTTGATGCTACGAATATTGCCAGTGCACCGGCAGGTTTGAAAACGATGATCAACTGCTTTCACCATATGCCGCCCGCTGCCGCCCGCCAGATTTTAGCTTCTGCACAAGAAAACAAGCAGCCTTTATTGATTTATGAAATGGTAGATAATAAATTACCCTTATTCCTTTGGTGGCTATTGCTACCTTTGTCCTTGATCATTTTGATGTTGATGGTGTGGGTAATGACGCCTTTTGTACGACCCTTAACTTGGCGGCAATTGTTATTTACGTATTTGATTCCGATTATTCCGGTAGTGTATGCATGGGATGGACAAGCCTCGATGCCGAGAATTTATAACCACCAAGATTTAGATCTTTTATTAGCGAGCTTACCCGAAAGCGATTATACTTGGACTAAAGGTTTTGGGAATGGTAAAAATGGAAAAGCAGCAGGCATTTATTTGCTCGGACTCCCTAAAAATGAAGCCTAATCGAATGAAAAAAATAATCCTAAAAACGGGAGAAACCTTACAGATTAGCATTGGTACGAAAGCGGATGCGGCAGCCGTCATTGAACATTTGAAAACAGTTGGAGATGAAACTGAATTTCTCAGTTTCTCAGGCGCAGACTTTGCCGTTTCAGCGGAAGAAGAAGCGGCGATTATCGAAGCGCATCGAGTCGCAGACAATCGACTTTTTTTGTTAGCTTGGATCAAAGACGAACTCGTAGGCGTATTAAACATAGATGCTAGTGCGAAGCCCAAAATGAAACATTTGGGAGAAATTGGTCTTTCCGTTCTAAAAGCACACTGGAAAAAAGGTATTGGTTATCAGATGATTCAAACCGCCTTGGATTGGGCTAAGCAAACCGGAGTACTCAAAAAAGTGAATTTAGAAGTGCAGGAAAATAATTACGGTGCCATTCGATTGTACGAACAACTAGGCTTTACCCTTGAAGGCGCTCGCAAAAGAGGAGTGCTAACGGATGGTGTCTACTACAATTTGAACTTAATGGGGATTTGTATTAATTAGCTGCTCGCCGCGTCGCTTTCTTTACAAACAATAAGTATAAAAAACGCCCCATCAAGAGTAAAAATAGGGTGACTAAAAACCAGGTGTAAGTTTTTACTACTTCTGGGTAGTAAGCACCTACTAGCAGTCCGAAAATAGCGCCGTAGATTTTGAGAAATCCATAATCAAGGAAGCTGAAATTTGCCGCCATATTTCTTTCGAGGGAAAATAAGAACTTTATCATAGGCTAAGGATTAAAATGCGAAAACCATTTAATACACTAGAGATGATTCGAAAAGAGCATCTGAAACGATAACTCACTGTACGACGAATATTCATTTTCCTGAAAAAAGACTTTTCGAATCACGTCTAGTGTACTTAGGACTTAGTTTGAAACAACATCAAGTTTTACATGGCTACCGTTAGAAATCTAAAATATTCCTTTTTCAATTCGTTATAAATTCTATTTTGGTCTTCCACTTCCTTTCTCATATCTACGTGATCTTCAAAATGCACATGATCAATGGCAACGGGATGATCGTGCGCAAAAGTGCTAAGGGCGTGTTGCTGTTCGTTGATATTGTGTAATAAGGTGTCAATGACTTCATTGTGACGGATGAAGTTATTTTGATAATGTTCTACCTGTCTTAGGATATCTTTATCGGTCCATCGGACGACGACTTCTTCGAGTCGGCGATTGAAAGATTGCAATTCTTCTTTCTGGAAATCGAGTTGACTTTTCCAAGCCTTATGTTCAAAATGTAAATCGTTGATATACGTTGCTTTCTTTTTCATAATTTCTTTTGGATTTGAAAATTTTTATATTCAAACTTACAAAACTTGTCGCTTCAAAATCATGAGATAAATCAGTACTAGCAATGATTTATCGCAGTACAAAAGAAAGTAAACTACCAGTTCGTTTTAAGCAATTAAATTCGCTTGAATCCATTTCAGGATCGCTTCAAATTTGATTTCCCCTTTGCTAATGCTCGTAATAAAATGTTGTTTATCGAGAGCCGTAGCGGAAAGATCCATCGCTTCCATTTTGAGAAGTAGTCGTAGTAAGACGTAAGCGATACGTTCGTTATTATCGACGAAAGGGCGATCGGTGAGGATGCGTTCCACGAGTACGGCAGCTTTTTCTTGTGCCGTTTCAAAAAAAATCCGTCCACCAAAAGTTTCAGAGAGGCGTTTGATCGCAAAATCTAAGGCTTTTTCATCGCGGAGTGTGAGACTTCCACCGTATTTATCCACAAGACTGCGTTGTACAAATAAAATATCCGTTTTAGTAATCATTAGGCAAATAGTCTTTTAAGTAAAGGAGCGTCTTCGCGCAAAATATCACGGACGTGTTTCATGGTTTCAGCCGATGTTGGATTCGCCTTTTGGACGGCTTTCAAATAATCCAGAATCTCGGGTAAGGTATGCGGCGGTAAGCTAGCCAAGACGGCTTGAATCTCAGCGTTAAGTTCTTCGTGCGGCATGCTATTCATTTTTAGGAAGCGTTAGGATAATCATGCTGTAATTTTGGTAAAAAAAATAGCTCTGCCAAGTTTTTTTGCTAGAATTTGGGTCGAGTGGATAAAAGGAGGCTCAAAAGCTTATTTTTTAGCGGATTCGCCTACTATTTTAGCTAGAAAAGCAGCTGAATGCTTGTATTCAACGATGGTTTCTACAATTTCAACTACAATATTTTCATTTTTAGCGGGATACACCCAATTTAAGTTCGAATCAAAACCAATTACAATGAGTAACTATATTTATGAAAATCAGAACTCGAAATCTTTCTTCACCTTAGCGTGTATTGCTTTTGCCATTTCTTTTGTCGGTATGGCCATTGGGCTGGTTTATTTGCCTGCAGATTTGTCGATGAAGGGCTTTTTGGGAATGTCTTACTTATTTAGCGTTACCTCTTGTTTTACTTTGGCAAAAGTAGTTAGAGATCGACACGAATCGGATAAATTTATTAATAAAGTTGAAAGTGCAAAAACGGAGAAGTTCTTAAATGAAAATTCGCCAGTTGTTTCTAGTTTATAGTTTTTCAATCATTTTTTTATTTTAAACAACTTCAATTGTTACGGATTGACTTTTCGCAAGCGAAGGGTCAATTCGTAGCTTAAAGCGTCGGTTCAAGCTGCGGTTAGTACAAAGCATAAGGTCTAAACGTCAGATTTATTCTTCCTTTTTTATACTTAGGATTGGTTGGTAAACTATGTTCGTAGTTTTGCTGACAATCTTTTCCCATGATGAAAAGACTACCTTTCGCTAAGTGGAACTGGTGAAGTTTTTGCGTTGCTTTTTCTCTTAGCAAAAATGCTCGTTCCGCGCCGATACTGAGGGAGGGAATCAGGTTTGTATCTCCAAAAGCAATATAATCTGAATGGAAGTCAACGCCGCTATTCCCATCGGGGTAATAGATACAAACGCAAACCTCAAACGTTTTGTTGGCGATTTCCTCAACGCACTTCTTGATGGTAAGTAATTGCGGGGACCAAACAGCCGTTTTACCCCAGTATTCTTCTGGAAATTTATTGCTGGTGTACAAGTCTTGATCCATAAACATCAACTTACCATAGTCGGATAAAATGGTTTCGTCCGTAGGATCAAGTTGCATTTTTAGCGTATCAATTTGATATTGCTGGATGAGTTCATGGTAGAGAGAATCCGCGACTTCAGGCGACAAGAAGTTTTCAATGTATTCGATCTCACAATTTAACGCGGCTTTCATGATATTTTTAGCTTTGAATTTGAATATGTTACTTGCAGATGTTCAGCAAATTACAAATGAATCGCAGGATTGCCAAAATTATAGCGGGTAACTTTTCGGTTAATCCTTAGTAGTAGAAGTCCTAAAAGCATTGCTTTGAAATTGAAGACGATCTTCGTACCTTGAGCGAAGTACTTATTATTTCCTCCACCCAATTTTCAACCATGTTAAATTTTAAACTTTCCCTTAGCTTATTTTTATTCTTGACGGTCACGATTTCGGCTAGTTTCGCTCAAATTACGAACGCCGAAGTCGATGCTTTGATGGAAGAAGCGCTTCAGAAATTTCAAGTAGCAGGTGCGGCAATTGCTATTGTAAAAGATGGTAAAGTTTTTCATCAGCAAGGCTACGGTTTAAAATCAGTGGATACGAAAGAAAAGGTTAAAGCGAATACAGCTTTTGCGATTGCCTCTAATTCGAAAGCTTTTACGACGGCAGCGCTTGCGATTTTAGTAGAAGAAGGTAAAATATCGTGGCAAGACAAAGTGAAAACGCACATTCCTGAATTTACGATGTATAACGATTACGTCGCAGAAAATTTTACCATCCAAGATTTATTGACGCATCGTAGTGGACTTGGTTTAGGGGCGGGAGATTTAATGGTGGTGCCGGATGGTTCTAGTTTTACGATCCAAGATATTTTGCGTGCATTTCAATACTTGAAACCACAATCTGCGTTTCGCACTAAATTTGATTACGATAATTTACTGTACTTCGTCGCGGGAGAAGTCATCGCTCGGGTGAGTGGGATGTCTTGGAGTGATTTTATCCAAGCTAGGATTTTAACCCCGCTAGGTATGAAAAATGCTTATCCCAAAATTGCCTACGTCAAAGATCGGAAACAATTGGCGACGCCACATTCCATCGTAGACGGTAAATTAAAAACGATTGGTCATTTTGATTTTGGTGCGGACAAAATTAATGGTGCCGCAGGTGCCATTTACGCAAGTGTCGATGATTTAACGCACTGGATATTGGCACAACTCAACCAAGGGAAGTACGGTGATCAACTGGAAAAACAACTCTTTTCTGTGCAAAGCCAACACGAAATGTGGCAGATTCATACGCCGCTTCCCGTCAACCGGAATCCCCGGTACAATACTCATTTTGCAGGTTATGGCTTAGGTTGGCGCTTAGAAGATGTCAAAGGAAATTTAATGGCTTCTCATACGGGCGGCTTACCTGGGATGTTATCAAAAACGGTTTTGATTCCGGATCTTAATTTTGGGGTTGTTGTTTTGACGAATAGTGACAACGGTGGCAGTTTCTTCACAGCGATTACGCGTACGATTGTAGATCGTTACCTCGGTTTGGATGATTTTGGTTGGACGGATAAGTTACGCGATAATATGCTTAAGCGCCAAGCGCAAGGGGATGAGGTGACGGAAAAAGTATGGAAAACGGTTGCTGCGGCTAAGCAAAAAGTAATCAACGAAGCCAACTTTATCGGTGATTACCAAGATCCTTGGTTTGGAAAAGTAACCGTCTTCAAAAAGAATGGAAAGCTTTGGTTTAAGTCGCACCGCTCGCCGAAACTCAACGGAGAAATGATGTTCTACCAAGCGAATACTTTCGCGATTCAGTGGGCGTTTCGCGATTTAAATGCGGATGCTTTCGCAATGTTTATGCTAGACGAAGAAGGGAAAGCGCAGGGGATTAAGATGAAAGGAATTTCTCCTAATATTGATTTTAGTTTTGATTTTCAGGATTTAGCGTTTGAGCGGGTAGAGGAGGAGAAGTAAAGGCTGATGGCTTGTCTGAGTACAAGGCTTTTGATCCTTGATGAGTTTGAGGTTTTAGTCTTAGGAACTTCTTGTTTGAGTAATGATTAGAGGTATCGCTCCGCTGGAGCTTTTGTGGTGTTTTGGTTACTAAGGTATCGCTCGGCTGACGCTTTAGAGGAACTTTATCTTTTTTATTAAGATATCGTTGGCGCTTAGAAAAGATAGTAGACCAGCACGCATCCTTTGTTGTGGGATTTGTACTGGTCTGACTGCACTTGTTTCATAGCTTAGTGTGTTTCGGTCTTCTTCCTAAGCCTTAAATTTTTCGTAAGGCTTTTCTTTAAAATATTTTTCTTTTAATTGGGTGGCCGTTCCTGACAAAAGTAGGAGGGCTAAAACGTTGGGAATTGTGACGAAAGAAAGCGTCGTATCGCCAATGCTCCAAATGGTATTCAAACTCGTCACGGCACCAATGAAATGGAAAACAACGTAGACCAATTTGTAGCCCAAAATGGCTTGGTTGCCCGCCAAGTAATGAATGCAACGATCGCCATAATAACACCAAGAAATAGACGTAGAAATTCCGAAAAGAAAGACGCTAAACACGACAATCATTGTCCCGTATTTCCCCATTGCGTTGGCGTAGGCGAGTTTGGTGAGTGGCGCACCATTTTCCATGGCTTGTCCGTAAAGTATCTTTAGTTCCGCTCCCGAATCGGTTATCGCAATGGAACGATTAGGATAGATGGTTCCGTTGAATTTTTTTTCCTGTGCTTCATCTTCGTAAAATTGTTCTACGGCGACTTCGTGCCAATGAAAGTTTACATTTTGCGAGCTAGGGAAATCGATCTTTCCGTTATTAACAACCAAGGCTAAGTCTGTTTGTCTAAGGTCAAAGGTATCGTTCTCTTCGAAGAGGGTCAAGGAAGCATCGCCGGAAGAAAGCAACAGCGCCGTATCCGTGCGCGTATTCCAAACGCCCGTGCTAATGATGACCAAGGCCGTAATGGTGCAAATAATAATGGTATCAATAAAAGGTTCCAGTAAGGCAACGACGCCTTCCGAAACGGGTTCATCTGTCTTGGCAGCAGCGTGGGCAATGGGCGCAGAACCTTGTCCTGCTTCGTTGGAAAATAGTCCTCGTCGGATTCCCCAGAGCATCGTTTGGATGAAAATCCCGATTCCCGTCCCGGCGATGCCTGCCGTAGGATTGAAAGCCTCCGTAAAAATCAAACCCAAGGAAGGCAATACGGCCGTGTAATTAATTCCCAAAACAATTAAACCGCCGATCACATAAACCGCAGCCATAAACGGTGCAATAATTCCCGTGACTTTTCCAATGCGTTGAATGCCACCCAAAATAACGGTGCCTACAATCGCAGCGGTGATCAATCCTGTGATCCACATCGGAATAGCAAATTCCGTGTACATCAAATCAGCAATGGTATTGGCTTGGATGGCATTTCCGTTGAGAATGGCGGTCAGCATCAAGAAAAAGGCGACGAACATGGCCATGGGTTTCCACTGCTTTCCCAGTCCGTATTCGATGTAGTACATTGGACCACCCGCCATTGCGCCGGAAGCATCTACTTTGCGAAATTTTTGTGCCAAACAGACTTCTGTAAATTTAGTCGCCATACCTAAAATAGCGGTGACCCACATCCAAAAAATAGCACCAGGACCACCGTAATGAATCGCCATCGCGACGCCCGCAATATTACCAATGCCGACGGTTGCGGAGAGGGCCGTAGTGAGCGCTTGAAAATGAGAAACGTCTCCTTGGTGATTGGGATCGTCGTACTTGCCCATCGTTACGGCGATGCCATGACCGAGTTTTCGGAATTGAATAAAGCCTAGTCGCAAGCTTAGGAAAATGCCCGTTCCGAGGAGCATGACAATGAGGATAGGTTGTAAGAAGGTGTCAATTGAACTTTGTACACTGATGATGAATGCTTCCATTTTTTTCTGTAATAATGGGCGGATTTCCCCGTAAGGAGAAGGGATTACAGTAAAACTCAGGCATTTGTCAGAAGAAAATATAGGCTGTCAGTAGTCGACATTGCCGAAAAATGGTGAAAAAATGGCTAGAATAGGGGGAAATGTCGGAAATAGCGTCAAAAAGATAGTGAGGTGATTTTTTTAGAAAATTTGATGTTTTATAAGTTAAACAGATTAAGAATTAAGCGAAATGTTCGCCCCTTATTTTGAATACTAAGAAGAACATCACGAAAAAAAGCTTTTAAAAGTTAAAAGGAGTGTAGCACCATTTGAAAAAGCATAGGGAAATGAGGAAGCGGTTTATTTATGAATAATTATATCGCCCTGCTAGGGCTTTTATCATGAAATGATCTAGAATGATATGTTATCCTATGCAGGGTTGTGTCATCCCTTCGGGATTTTAGAATTTGATGGTAAATTATAGGGGCAAAGATAGCGAGTAGGAGGAATTGCTAAGGTCTTTTTTATACCTTTTCAGTGCGAATTTAGCAGCGATAAAGAATCGTTTTTGCTATCCAGCTTTCATGGTGATATTTTCGGAGGCGACCCGCAATTTGACTTTTCGATTTTTCTGATAGGCAAAAAGTGCTTGCTTGAGGCGATGACGATCTTCTTCAATATTCCAGTTGTTAGGCCCTTTTGTTTCGTTGAGAATATTATCCAGAATGCGGTTGATTTGATTATAATCTTTGATGTCGTATTGTCCTGTTTTGACGGATTTGGGCTGAATTTCTAGCCAAGCCTCCTTTTCGGAAGGGGCGGTGATGCTTTTTTGTGCAAACTTGAGAAATAGCTCAAAGGGCTTTTCGGTGAAAAAAACTTGCTGGGTTTGAATCATCGGTGGCACCGTGAGAATCGTAGAAAATTCAAACTTGCCTTGCATATTTTTCTTTTGTAAAAATACAATGTGCATTTCTTCTGGCTTGGCGAGTAAGTCTTTCGCGAGTTCTTGCACCCAACTCAGCGCCAAAGCAAAAAAGAGCATGATCAAAATTGTTTTGAAAATACAATCAAAGCAGAGTCGCCAGAAATCGGAAGGATAGATTTTGAGTACTTGAGCAACGAGGGTAAAGGCGATGCAACTCGCAGTGAGGTAAGCCATGGCTTTCAGTCCACGATTTTCGAAAGAAGCCCAGAGAATCAAACCCAAAAAAACGAGCGTGAAAATAGCATAAATAAGATCGACGGTCGCAATGAAAGCGGGTTTGGCGGGGACGATGATTTCCAAAAACATCAGTGCTGTGAGCAACGAAGAAAAAGTAAAAGTAGTAATGACCACAAAGCGCCAAACTTGTGATTTGATGATGTGGTAAATCACTTTTGGAATGTGTTTGAAGCAAGGCAGTGCTAGTAAAATCAGGGCGCTATTGCTCATCGACAAAATGCTCCGCAAGCCTTTATAAAAAACCTGCTCCTTGGCATCCAGTGCGCTGGTGTTCAAGGCTCCCGCGTAAGCGATATCGACGACGCCCGTCAAAGCCCAAGCCAACACCGCAAAACACAACCAAAGCAAACCATAATCTTTTTGCCCTTGTTCTTGATCTTTGGTGATGTGTTGCCAAATTGATAACAAAGCCACAAACGCAAAAAGCCCTACGACAATTTGCCACCAGCCATAAAATTTATATAAACTTGCTATTTCTTCCATCGGTTTAGTCCTCTATTAACGAGCAGGGCGATTCAATTGGTGATTTCATAAACGGATTGCCAGTAGCTTCCGGAGCGGGTATAATAATGTTGTTCCATTTTGCTTTTAAAAACAAAATTACACTTTTCTAGCAATCGAATCGATCCTTGATTGTTAGTTTGGGTGTAAGCTTCGATGGATTGTAACCATTGTTTTTGAAAACCATATTCCACCACGGCTTGCAAGGCTTCTTGCATAAATCCATTGCCTTGGAATGTTGGCAGTAATTCATAACCGACATCTGCTTTTTGTGCTAGTTTTGAAAAATTCCACAAGCAAATGGTGCCCACTAATTCCAAAGAATCTCTTTTACAAATTGCCCAATAAATCCATTGGTTATTGTCAATTCCAGTGTTCATTTTGTCAATAAACTGCTTCGCTTCCAAAATGGATTTCGTCGGAACTTTATCAATGTATTGTCGATTGTTTGCATCGGAATGCATGGCAAAGATCGCTGTTTTATCTTCTTGATGCAAGCGTCGGAGGATGAGGCGTTTGGTTTTGAGCAGCGGGAAGGGGGAGAAATTTGGTGTGGGCATGGTAGTATCTTCAAAAAAAATATCGTTTCAAAATAACTTTATTACATTACAAAGTATTTAGAGTGAAAATAAGGATACTATAATTTTACAAAAAAAAAGTGATAGTTTGTATTTTTATTTAAACTTCATACCTTTTCAAAGACAACAGGATTCGCTAAACAAGGGAGATCTGAAATCATCAAAAATGAAAAACAGATAATGGATAATAAAACAAAAGCATTTATTGCTTTTTTTGGGATACTACTTTTTATCGCGTTTTTAAATATGTACCAATACCGGGTAGAAGGAGAAGCTTTAAAAAAGAACTTTAAACTTGCTTACGGTTCTATTACATCATTTACCACCAAACCACAAACAACTTCTCAAATTCCGCC
>CALFBG010000144.1 GCA_937951685.1 uncultured Saprospiraceae bacterium
GGTAGAATCAACAGCAGTCTATTACCTTAGCCTTCTCAATCTTGAAAATCATCCAGAGGCAGTCGATTTTATTGAAGCGATCACCTACGGAGAAACTTCTGCGCGCTTTAGTGGAATCAACGCGATCTTCCGCATTGGAGGTCCACCTCTAGCGAGGTTTCTTGACCATTTGTTTACTGAAGATAATTTTAGAGATCAATTAGAGTGGTTAAAAAGAGCTTGGATAAGTGATAAAATAGAAGACTTAAGACTCCTTGAAGCTACAGTCAATCGCGTTCGTCAAGAACATCCGGATTGGAAAGTCAGTAAGTACATTACGTTGAATTTTTTAGACAAGTTGAAAATTGCTATTCAAATCGTTGAAAACAAATCATACGAGGAAAACTATAAGTTGCTTAAACATATCATTTCAAATTATCACACTACCCCTTTTAGAGATACCGGAGCGCTTGGAAAAATTTGGGCACTAAGAATGCTTTATAAACAGACTCCAATTGATAAAAAAGCAGCAGCTTACCAGTTTTTAATCGACAGAAAAAAAATACTTACGCTTAAAAGTAGCACCGGAAGATTCAGCTTTGAATACTATTTATATTACCTACATCTATTAGGATATGAACTTACATCAACCGAACGGGAAACGCTAGAGCATAACACTACCGCTATTTCATCAGGTATACTAACCATACTACGTACCGCCGAAGAAATTCTACAATACTACGAATTTCGTAAAAAATACCCTTTCGTCTCTCATTATTAAACCGATTGAAGCATCCGCCCAAATAAAACCTCCCTAGCTATGAAAAAAAATTCTCTATCCTTAATCTTGAGCCTATTTGGGTATTTGCTCTCTTTAAACGCCGGAGCACAAGTAAAAGTAAACGTCAACAATCCTACGGGAACCATCACCGCGAAAGTAATCCCCAGTCCAGACAACCCACCACCCTATTATTTCACTTGGAGCACTAGCAACGAAATCATTTTCGAAGAAGAAAATCAAATTGGTACTAGTGGTATTTTCGTGGACGACTTTAGAACGTATTGCTTAGTCGTACGCAATAAACAATCCTGCGAAGCACAAGACTGTTTTACCATTTGTCCAGATTTAGTGCAAGATATTATCGTTACGCACGCAAGCCCAGAGTCCTCTTTTGGAAGTATCGAGATTATTCCTATTTCCAATATTAGTGGTTTTTCTTATCAGTGGAATAGCATTAATCTCACCGGCGCAACGCAGACGCAATTAGATGCTGGAAATTATCAAGTCACAATAACCAACGATATTTTTGGTTGTTCGCAAGTAGAAAATATTCAGGTTAAACAATGTGGGGCATTTTCACCTACTATGAATGTTAAATTTAAAAATGCTATTTCACCATCCTCCCACTGCGCAAGCGATGGTGCGATACAAATTACCGTCGATGGCGGCACCGCTCCTTACACTTTCTCATGGACGAGCAAGGTCAATTCAGATTTCACAGCCACTACCCAAAATCTAAATAATATTCCTACCGCAGAATATTGCGTTACCGTATCTGATTTTCATTGTGCTACCGCTACGCTATGCCATAAAATATTACCTCAAAAAGACGTTAATCTTAGCTTAAATATTTTGCTTGAAACGAGCGAAAATTGTTCTCGTGCCATCGATCTAGAAGTTAGTGGAGGAACACTGCCTTATCAATATCAATGGAGTAATGGAAGTACCGTTCCAGCAATCACAGGGCTTAGCCCCGGACAAGAATACTGCCTCACCGTTACAGATGCAACGAGCTGTCAAGAGATTAGATGTATCAACGTTGGTTTTCCAGCGTCTATTGTAGTTGTTCCTAGCATTGTAGGAACTTGCCAAGGCACAACCAATGGCTCGATTAATTTAAATATTACAAACGCCCAAGCTCCTTTTCAATTTTTATGGAGTACTGGTGCAACTACAAAAAGTATTAATAATTTAGCACAAGGTAGCTATAGCCTCACTTTGGTAGATGCCAATAACTGTAGTCTCAATCAAGACTTTGAAGTTGAGAGCAACGTAGCCGTAAAAGCTGAAGTTACGCCAGCCTGTCTCCCTTATTATCAACAAGCTGGAATGATTGAACTATCACCAAGCGGTGGAACGCCTCCCTATACTTACAATTGGTCGCCTGACGTTAGTAATAATCATCAAGCTACTAATCTGGATTTTGGTAATTATCAAATTACCGTTACGGATGCTAATGGCTGTTTCCGAACGCTTACTGCTTATCTGCAAAATTTGGAAGTGACGCAGCCAGAATGGACCTTCGTTGAAACGCCTCAAGATATTCGACAAGGTTTCTTGCAATCTATTGGTATTTTAATTCCTTTTCACGCTGGCACTTGTGATCAAAGGGTCACTTGCGAGAATAGCTCAACCTTACTGAATTTTAATAGTGGAATAGAATGCTCGCAAAATGGTTTTAATTGGGGATCTTGTCCTTGTAATAACGGTCCTAATGTCTCCCCTATTTCTATCCGTTGCCAGATTGATCACGAACTAGTTGAGCAAGCCTACTACATTTCTACCTTGATTGATGGTCCTTATGAGGTCAACAATATTTGCTACAACAAACTATATTGTTTGTATCAAGGGATTTCTGGTTTCTATTTTCTTTTCGAAAGTCAAGAGGAAATACCATGCTTTAATATTGCTAAACGCCTCGACAATGAGCTTTTAACTACTCAAAACAACGAGCTACCTCCCCTTTCTTTTACGGCATTCCCAAATCCTTTTCAAAAAACAATCCAGATTGAACTTTTTGATCGTGTTCCGATGGGTAATGGAACACTTGAAATATTCAATCAGTTTAATCAACCCATTCGAAGAAAAAACATCTTACTTTCCAATGGTAAAAATAACATTTTTGAGCTTGAGGTGAACGAATGCTTAGCGCCGGGTATTTACTTCCTTCGGTTGACTACTAGTGATGGAAGAAGTGGCTTTACTAAAGTTATTCGACAATAATGGAAACGGATATAAACTTTAAGATAGTCGCTATTTGCTAAGCGATAAACCATCGGTTTTTCCGCTTGGTTTAAAAATTCAAAATGCTTTCTGACAAACAAATATTCCTCCCGTTTTGATGACTTTCTTCAATGATATCTTCTTAAAGATTTTGTAATATAAATTATTAAATCTCAGCGTCCAGCCGCTAAAAATAACTTTATTTCTCTTTTTTATAACATATATGGCTTTCTAACGTAAATAGATGCAAACTATTTATGCTGTTTTTTCGTTGATTTTATAGTAACTTTAATCAACCGTTTAGGATTACTGGCAAACTTTCATTCTGCTAAGCTAATTATTGAACGGCAATATATTTTTACCTAAAAAGAAACCGATGTTGCAACATTTACTCAAATTTTCTATTCTTGCCATTTTGTTGCTCTTGCTTTTCCCTAATCAGGCTCAAGCGACCCACAATCGAGCGGGTGAGATCACTTATATCCAAACGGGTAATTTGAGTATTACAGCCATCATTACCACTTATACCAAAACGAGTAGTGTCCCCGCCGATCGGGATAGTTTGCGGCTTTGTTGGGGAGATGGTACTTGTGAATTTGTGCTAAGAGACAACGGCAACGGTACGCAACTACCCAATGACATCAAAAAAAATACCTACACCGCTCAACATACTTATGCAGGATTTGCAACTTACACCATGTACATGAGCGATCCAAATCGGATTAAGGGCATTCAAAATATTAATCCCGGCGGCTCCGATACCGTTCCTTTTCACTTAGAGTCAACCGTTACACTTTTCAATCCACAGTTTGGAGGAGCGAATAGTTCTCCGGTCATTTTGCAACCACCAGTCGATATTGCCTGTGTAGGGCAGCCTTTTTTGCATAATCCTAATGCTTACGACCCCGATGGAGATAGCCTTTCTTATCACCTCATTGTACCGTATCAGGGCGTAGGTTTAATCGTTCCCGGTTATAGCTTTCCTAATCAGATTCAACCCGGAGCCGACAACGTCATTGACTTAAACGAGGTTACGGGAGATTTTTTGTGGATTTCCCCAAAAGTGCCCGGTGAGTTTAACATTACCATGATTATTGTCTCCCATAGAAACAACAATCCTTTAGATACTGTGATTCGCGATATGCAAGTCCTCGTCGTCGACAATTGTGATAATATGCCGCCCGAGGTAGAAGTAGAAGATATGGAAATCTGCGTCATCGCGGGAGAAACGGTTAGCTTCGATGTTATTGCTACACCACCTTCTTCCGAGCCAGACCAAAAAGTATCGCTTACTGCGATTGGAGGACCACTTTTAAGTGGTTTTTTCCAAAATGCTAGTTTCACCGTAGCTTCCGGCTATCAAGATCCGCCCTTGGTTGGAACCTTTACTTGGAATACCGCCTGTGAACATATTTCTAATCAATATTATTCCGTCATCTTTCGAACAGAAGATAATGTCCCCATCGTTACGACTAATGATGGTGGTTTAAGTACCGATACCTCTTACCTTTCTAGTCTTAAAACCGTGCGAATCAAAGTAGTAGGACCGCCGCCAGAAGATGTAAAAGTAGAAGATGTTACGGGTAGTATTTTCGTTAGTTGGGAAAACCCCTACCGTTGTGAAGATGCTGCAGACGAGTATTTCCGTGGATTTACAGTATGGCGAAGAGTAGGTAGTAATCTCTTTCCGGTGGATAATTGTGAGCCCGGTCTAGCCGGAAAAGGATATACAAAATTAACCACGGTTCCCACAATGGAATCACAAGGAGATTCTATTTATTTTTATTTGGATGATGATGTAGAAAGAGGTAAAACCTATTGCTACCGAATTTTAGGGGAATTTGCAAAACTTTCCGCAGCAGGAAATGAATTTAATAAAGTCTCTAGTCTACCTTCCGAAGAAAAATGTCTACAACTCAGTAGAGATATTCCACTGATTACCAACGTAGATGTGCTTACGACTGATGTTACGAATGGAACCATGAACATCCGGTGGACTAAACCCGTAGCAGCAGACCTCGATACGATACAAAATGCAGGACCGTATCGCTATCAACTTTTACGGGCAACGGGTATTACCAATAATAATTACACAGCCGTCCCCGGAGCAGATTTTACGAGTCCAACTTTCTGGCAAGCGAATGATACCTTCTTTGTCGATAGTGGATTGAATACTTTTTCCACTCCTTATAGCTACAAAGTGATCTTTTCATCGGAAGGTGAAGTTTTTGATACGACCGGATTGGCTTCTTCTATCTTTCTTAGCATTGCCTCCACCGACGAAACAAACATTCTCACTTGGCAAGAAGATGTACCTTGGGAAAACTACAATTACACCATTTTCCGTCAAAATAATGCTGGTGTATTCCAAGCAATTGGAACGTCAGATATCCGCGAATATCAGGATACCGGACTCCTCAATGGTAAAGAATATTGCTATTTTGTTCAAAGTGAAGGCTCTTATGGTATTGATGGTATTATGAGTCCACTTATTAATAATTCTCAGGAAGCTTGTGGGATTCCTTTGGATACTATTCCTCCTTGCCCTCCGGCCCTGATCGTTAGTAATATTTGCGATGGAGAAGTTAACTCTACTGATCCTGAGACTTTCATCAACAATCTGATTTGGGAAAATCCCAATAATATTTGTGAGGACACAGATGATGTGGTTCGCTACGGGATTTACTATGCCGCTACAGAAGGGGAAGAATTTACGTTCATCGAATACATTGATGATTCACAAGATACTACTTACCAACACCAACCAGATATAGGCATCGCAGGTTGTTATGCCGTTACGGCCATTGATACCTTTGACAATGAAAGTGCCTTTAGCAACATCGTTTGTGTAGATAACTGTCCCATCTACGAATTACCAAATGTCTTTACCCCGAACGGCGATAATGCCAATGACTTCTTTATTCCTTTTCCTTACCGTTTTGTGGATAAAATTGAAATCAATATTTTCAATCGTTGGGGAGAGTTGGTCTTTGAAAGTGAAAATCCTGATATCAATTGGGATGGAACCAACCAAACGGGTGATGATCTCGCAGAAGGCGTTTATTTCTATTCGTGTAAAGTATTCGAACAACGCGTGACGGGAATTGTCCAAGCTTCCGAAATTTTAAGCGGTTATATTCATTTAATTAAAGGTCAATAATTCAGTTTAAAAATTCTTGTTCCTCCTTTCTACACTTGAAGTTGTTGACGACTTCCAAGTTTAGCACTTTCCTAAGCCCGACAGTGGCTGTAGCTTTAGAAAGAATATTGAGAACTAATCTTTATCTTTGCTGTTATTAGTTTAGCGTGTACAATACACGCTACTTTAGCTTAAGCACAACTCAAAATTATTATGTTTACAGGAATCATCGAAACCTTAGCAAAGGTTACCCAAATTGAAAATGAAGGTAGTAATTACCATCTTAGCCTCCAGTCTTCCCTAACGCCCGAATTGAAAATAGATCAAAGTTTAGCACACAATGGTGTTTGTTTAACCGTGGTTGCCATTGAAGGAGACACCTACACCGTAACAGCCATCGAAGAAACAATGCAACGCTCTAATCTGGCTAGTCTTAAAGTTGGAGATGGCGTCAATTTGGAGCGAGCAATGATCGCGAATGCCCGACTGGATGGACATATCGTACAAGGCCATGTCGATACTACCGGAACTTGTAAGTCGGTAAAAGAAGTGGATGGGAGCTGGTATTATACGTTTACTTACCAAGCCAATCCGAATCATATTTTAGTTGATAAAGGTTCTGTATGTATCAATGGGGTAAGTTTAACGGTGATTAATCCTTCGGCGGATGAATTTTCGGTAGCCATTATTCCTTACACTTATCAGCACACCAATTTCAACGCTATTCAAGCGGGAGATACGATAAACCTTGAATTCGATATTATCGGAAAGTACATCGCAAAATATGCGCAAGTCTACGCGAAACGCTAATCTTGCTAGGATTTTTCAAGACGATTTTTCAAGACGATTTAGTACAAAAATAAAAGCGGGACATTGAATTAAGATTCAATGCCCCGCTTTTTTATGTATTGGAATTACTTAGTTATTCCATATCTTCTAATTCTGCGTGTCGTTGACGAGCTTTGTAAGCTTCGTGCGCTTCCTTGCTAGTAACGAATAAATCGTTGTATTTACGCGCGCCAGTACCGGCTGGAATTGGCTTTCCTACAATTACGTTTTCTTTTAGTCCCATCAAGAAGTCTTGCTTCGCACCGATTGCGGCGTGACTCAATACCTTTGTTGTTTCTTGGAAAGAAGCGGCAGCAATCCAACTGATTGTACCCAAAGAAGACTTTGTGATACCTTGTAGGATTGGAGTAGAAGTTGCAGCAACAGCATCTCGGAATTGAACAATTTTCTTATCATTTCGCTTGAGGAAAGAGTTCTCTTCTCTCAATTGACGTAAAGAAACTAGTTGTCCTGGTTTCAATTTCTGAGAATCACCGGATTCTGTGATAAATTTCTTATCATAAATCCAATCATTTTGCTCTAAGAAATCATACTTCTCAACGGCTTCGCCTTCTAAGAAAGTAGTATCTCCTGCGTCCACGATTTGAACTCTTCTCATCATTTGACGAATAATTACCTCGATGTGTTTATCGTTGATCGAGATACCTTGCGAGCGATATACTTCTTGTACACCATTAACAAGATAAGCCTGTACGGCAGAAGGTCCTTTGATATTAAGAATATCTCTTGGCGCAATCGCACCATCAGAAAGTGGCATTCCCGCTCTCACGAAATCCCCCTCTTGTACGAGGATATGCTTAGATAAACCAATCAAATACTTTCTACGTTGACCACTCTTCTCATCTTCTACGAAAACTTCTCTATTACCACGTTTGATTTTACCAAAAGAAACCACACCATCAATTTCTGCCGTCGCAGCAGGATTAGAAGGATTTCTTGCTTCAAATAATTCTGTTACTCTTGGTAAACCACCCGTAATATCCTGAATCTTACCTAATTTACGAGGAATCTTAGCTAAACGTTCCCCCGCCTGAATAGAAGTACCATCTTCAATAGAGATGTAGGCACCTACCGGTAAGTTGTAATTTCTTAATTCTTCTCCGTCTGGAGAAATGATTCTCATTGTTGGAATCAAACGCTTACTCTTAGAGTCAATGATTACTTTTTCTGCGTAACCCGTTTGATCATCTCTTTCAATTCGGAAAGTAACTCCTTCTTTGATCGAGTCAAACTGTACAATTCCTGCAAATTCAGAAATGATAACTGCGTTAAATGGATCCCATTCACAAATTGCATCCCCACGTTTGATCTCCGCACCATCTTGTACGAAAAGGTTCGCTCCGTAAGGAACGTGTAAAGAAGTAAATTGCTTACCCGTTTTAGAATCTACAATTCTTACTTCCCCTGCTCGTGTCAAGACTACGTTAGATTTGTTACCCTGATCATCGACAGACTCTGTTGTTCTTACGGCATCAAATTCAACTTTACCGTTAAATTTAGAAACCAACTCTGACTCTGCTTTCGACGTTTGGGCAATACCACCTACGTGGAACGTACGTAAGGTTAACTGTGTACCCGGCTCACCGATTGACTGAGCAGCAATAATTCCTACTGCGTCTCCTGCTTCCGTGATTCTACCCGTTGCTAAGTTCTTACCATAGCATTTCGTACAAACACCTCGCTTCGTATCACAAGTCAATACGGACCGAATCGTTACCATTTCGATTCCAATATCTTCAATTTGATCTGCTACTCCAGGAGAAATATACTCTCCTGCTTCAAGGATCATATCGTCAGATACTGGATCTATAATATCATGTAAAGTATATCGACCTTGAATTCTGGAAGATAAACTTTCAATTACTTTTTCATTATCTTTTAACGCCGTCGTATCAATACCACGTAAAGTGCTACAATCTTCTTCTAAGATGACAACATCTTGTGAAACGTCTACCAATCTACGCGTCAAATAACCCGCATCCGCTGTTTTCAATGCCGTATCGGCCAAACCTTTTCGAGCACCGTGTGTAGAGATAAAGTATTCTAGTACAGAAAGACCATCTAGGAAGTTAGAGAGAATTGGATTCTCGATAATCGCTCCTCCAGTATCTCCCGACTTTCTCGGTTTTGCCATCAGTCCCCGTAATCCACACAACTGCTTAATCTGTTGTTTAGATCCACGCGCACCAGAATCAAGCATCATATAAACCGAGTTGAACCCCTGCTTATGTTCAGCTAATTCTTTCATCAAATTATCCGTAATCGTATTATCCGCGTAAGTCCACTTATCAATGATTTGATTGTACCGCTCGTTGTTGGTAATCAATCCCATTTCATAGTTATCCCACACTTCATCCACCTCCGATTGAGCGCTATCTAAAGTCTTTGCTTTAACGGTTGGCGTAATTAAATCTCCTAAGTTAAAAGAAAGACCTCCTTTGAAAGACCAAAGGAATCCTAACTCTTTAATAGAATCTAAGAAGTCAGCGGTAACGTTAAAATCCGTTTGAACAATAATGCCACTAATAACCTTTTTAAGGTTTTTCTTGGTCAGTAACTCATTCACGTAAGGAACCTGCTCTGGCACTGATTCATTAAATATTACTCGACCAGTCGTTGATTTAATTCTTTCGTATTTGAGATTACCTTCTTCGTCTACAGACTTTACTCTTACGTTAATTTTCGCGTGTAAATCTAGTTGACCTTCATTATAGGCAATCATTACTTCTTCCGCAGAGTAGAATGTTCTACCCTCTCCTTGAACAGGTCTTTCTGCGGTACCCGTACGTTCTTTGGTAAGGTAATAAAGCCCCAATACCATATCCTGAGAAGGTAGTGCAATTGGCGAACCGTCCTGAGGGTTTAGAATATTGTGAGAAGCCAACATCAAAACTTGTGCTTCCAAAATCGCTGCTTGGCTCAACGGAACGTGTACCGCCATTTGGTCACCATCAAAATCGGCGTTAAAGGCACCACATACTAATGGGTGTAACTGAATGGCTTTACCTTCGATCAATCTAGGCTGAAAAGCTTGGATTGAAAGTCTGTGAAGCGTTGGTGCACGGTTAAGCATAATTGGATGACCGCGTAATATATTTTCTAAGATTTCCCAAATCACGGGTTCTTTTCGATCTACTAATTTCTTGGCAGATTTAACCGTTTTAACGATTCCTCTTTCGATTAACTTCCGAATGACGAATGGTTTAAACAATTCTGCTGCCATACCTTTTGGCAAACCACATTCATGCAGTCTAAGCGTTGGTCCTACAACAATAACAGAACGACCAGAATAATCTACCCGTTTTCCTAAAAGGTTCTGACGGAAACGACCTTGCTTACCTTTAAGAATATCACTTAAAGATTTTAAAGCTCGACCACCTTCTGCTTTTACGGCGTTAGATTTTCTAGAGTTATCAAATAAAGAGTCAACGGCTTCTTGCAACATCCGTTTCTCATTTCTCAAGATAACTTCAGGAGCTTTGATTTCTAAAAGTCGCTTCAAACGATTATTTCGAATAATTACTCTTCGATAAAGATCATTCAAATCCGAACTTGCAAAACGACCACCATCTAGTGGCACCAAAGGTCTCAATTCTGGTGGTACTACGGGTAAGAACTGAATGATCGCCCATTCTGGTCGATTTTCAATTCGCGTTTGACCATCTCGGAAAGCTTCCGTAATTCGAAGTCTTTTTAAAGCCTCTGATTTACGTTGCTGAGAAGTTTCGTTTGCTGCTTGGTGACGAAGATCATAAGAAAGCTGATCTAAATCTAAGCGCATCAACAAATCTCGAACGGCTTCGGCTCCCATTTTAGCGAGAAATTTCACCGGATCGTCATCTTCTAGCATTTGGTTTTCTTTTGGAAGTCCTTCCAAAATATCCAAATACTCTTCTTCGGTCAATAAATCCATTTTATTGATACCATCTTCTTCTTTCACCCCTGCTTGGATGACGATATATCGTTCGTAATAGATGATACTTTCCAATTTTTTGGAAGAAAGTCCCAAAAGGTATCCAATCTTATTTGGTAAAGATTTGAAAAACCAAATGTGTACAACAGGTACGACCAATTTGATGTGTCCCATTCGTTCTCGACGAACTTTCTTTTCGGTCACTTCAACTCCACATCGATCACAAACGATACCTTTATATCTAATTCTTTTATATTTACCACAATAGCATTCGTAGTCTTTTACTGGGCCGAAGATTCTCTCGCAGAATAATCCATCTCGTTCGGGTTTGTAAGAACGATAGTTGATGGTTTCTGGTTTGAGTACTTCTCCGAAAGAACGTTCGAGAATGTCATCGGGCGAAGAAAGGCTGATAGTGATACTATCGAAGCTATTCTTTAATTTTTGATTCTTTTTAAATGGCATATTCTATAAGCTATTTAACTGATGAGGGACGATAAATTTTTATCGGTACAAACACCACTACTGGTTAATCAAATTTTACATCTAAAGCAAGACCACGTAATTCGTGTACGAGTACGTTGAACGATTCCGGTATATTTGGTTCTGGAAGATTATCTCCCTTCACGATGGCTTCGTAAGCTTTCGCTCTACCAAGAATATCATCCGACTTGATCGTCAGTAATTCTTGTAAGATATTTGCTGCACCGAAAGCCTCCAATGCCCAAACCTCCATCTCACCAAAACGTTGTCCACCGAACTGTGCTTTACCACCAAGTGGTTGCTGAGTGATCAATGAGTACGGTCCGATAGAACGTGCGTGCATCTTATCATCTACCATGTGAGATAATTTCAGCATATAAATTACCCCCACCGTTGCTTGCTGGTGGAATCTATCGCCTGTTTCTCCGTCACTCAAATAAGTTTGACCATAAGAAGGGAGTTCAGCCTTTTGGATGTAATCTTCAATTTCATCCGCCTTAGCTCCGTCAAAAATCGGCGTCGCAAATTTAAGACCTAACCTTTCTCCAGCCCAACCTAATACCGTTTCGAAAATTTGTCCAAGATTCATACGCGAAGGTACCCCTAATGGATTCAGTACGATATCGACAGG
>CALFBG010000145.1 GCA_937951685.1 uncultured Saprospiraceae bacterium
TAGCATCGCTCGCGATTGGAGAATCGCTTGCCGACCTTTCGATTGTTGGTTCTGCCGCCAACGATCTAGGGCTTTCCTATGATTATCTTTCTGACCGACACAAAGCGATAGCATATTATCAACAAGCTTTAGAAGCTTCGACTCAAATTCAGGATACCTTAGGAATGGCTTTCTCTCTGGGGAATATGAGTATTGCGCACCGCATAGAAGGCAATATGGAAGCATCAGAGGAATACCTACGTCGATCAATTGAACTAGGGAAACAATCAAATGATAAGATGGTCTTAAGTGGTTCTTACCTGGATATGGGCTATTTAGAATTGGATAAAAAAGCTTATGAGGAGGCGATGACTTATTTTACCAAAGCCAAAAAAATGGCTCAGGAAACGGGGGATAAACTCATTGAAGGAGAAGCCTTACTGGCACAAGCAATGCTTTTTCAAGAGAATAAACAACTTGAAATTGCAGAGAAGCAAGCCTTTGAAGCGATTCTGATCTACGAGTCACTCGGCTCACAAGATTTTCTATTGAGTGCTTATTATACGGTTGGAGATATTTCTTTGGCAAAAAAAGAAAACGAGCAAGCTTTGCGTTTTGCCAAAAAAGGATTGGCGCTCGGCGTGAAAATGGATTTGGTCGAATACCAAGTAGGTTTTTTAAAGCAGATTGCAGATAGTTACGAAGCCCTGCACAATATTGAGTCTGCTTATCAGTACCATAAGCAATATCAAAGGATGACGGATAGTGTTTATACGATCAAGAAAAGTGAGAAAGTATTGGAATTGGAAAATAAGTATCAACTCGCTAATCGGCTCGCAGAAAACAAATTATTACGGGAGGAACAAGCCAAAAAAGAGGCGATTATTCAAAAAGGTAATATTCTTAATTATGCTACTTTTTTTATTTTATTATTAATGACAATTTTAGCCATTGCGCTGTGGAAAAACTTTAAGTATCACCAAAGTTATAATACAATCCTCGAAAAAGAAGTAAAAGAACGGACCCAAGCGCTCGAAAAATCCAACGAACAACTAAAAGTTTCTAACGAGGAGTTAGAGCGGTTTGCCTTTATTGCCTCCCACGATTTGAAGGAACCATTGAGAAATATCTCAGGATTTACCAAACTGATTGATCGGGAAGTTAAACAATACGAAAATGGCTCATTGGGAGAATATCTATCCATCGTAGAATCAAGCTCCAAGCAAATGTATAACTTGATTGAAGACGTTTTGGAATATTCGCGAATGAAGAAAAATTATTCGCTAGAAAAAGTAGATTTGAACTTATTATTAAAGCAGATCCGACTGAACCTTGCTGATCAACTCAAGGCAAGAAACGCCATTTTAGAGGTTGATAACTTGCCTGTGATTGAAGCCAATAGAACCCAAGTTTTTCAACTCCTGAAAAACTTAATCGAAAACGGAATCAAATACAACGAATCACAAGTCCCTCGCGTTACGGTGCGCTACCAAAGTAACGAAAAATCTCATCAGTTTACCATCGGCGACAACGGCATTGGTATTGAAGAAAAATACCAAGATCAAATCTTTTTGATGTTTAAACGCTTACACAATCGTTCTGCCTACGAAGGTTCTGGTTTAGGATTATCCATCGTCAAGAAAATTGTAGAAAATCTAGGCGGAGCGATTAGCTTAGAGAGTAAACTCGGCGAAGGATGCAAATTCACAATTGAAATACCCGTTCAAATTGAGCTTCAAGCTCAAGATGAAATGGTAGACGCTACAACCGTAGTCGTGTAAGTGCTGATGAAGGATTAGAATTTGAATAATTTTTGGATTAATTCGAAAGTGTAATGTTTAAACTTAATCGATTTTGTTAAAAAAGCGATCATAAATTTTGGACTTATGCGAATTAACTGTAACTTGTTATTCAATCGAATCAACGTAAATTTTATTTACAACGATAAAACTACTTTTCGAAAACCGGTCTACGGTTTTTATGCCTGTATATCCTTATTAATTATACACTATCCTTTTAACTTAAGTACTCACTTGTAAAGTGCTTAGTATCCTAATTGCTTTCATTCCGCTCTATTCACTGAGGTAATTATTACTATTACGATCGGGTACTCGACGGAGTTCGATACTTGATGGTTAGCAATTTTGACGTAGTTCCAACTCGTACAGAACGGTCAATCAATGCTCAAAATGTTAAGTAATTTAAATTACAGTGCACTCAGGATTACCTCCTCTAATATTCTTTAATTATTAAACCTATAGCTATTATGAAAAATTTAAAATTAATGACCCAGTTTGTTTTACCGGTAGCCTTGCTGCTGTTGGTGCTTACGGCTTGCAACAAAGAGGAAATTGCATCAGCACCCATCGCGGAGCAGATTCCTGCTGCACACATTGCGCAACTCGAAGCCATGCATTTTAATGTTGACCAGCTTAAGATCTCGGAAGTGCCACTGCCAGATGGCACTACGCAAAAAAGCTATTTACTCGAAGGAGATTTGGCGATTCCCGTCGCACAAATTGAAGCATTTCTCGCACATGAGGTCGTCGGGCACCCGAATCTTGAACAACGCAGTTATTCGAATTTAGTAACCGCACCGGCGACTTTGAATGTACTCGGATACACTGGCGGGAGTTTCGCCCTCACGAGCAAAATGCGAACAGGATTATCATGGGCCGTAAATAATTATAACGCGGTGGCAAACATGGGCTTGAACTTTTCTTTGTCTTTCGGGACTAATTTTGCGGCAGCGGATATTGTTGTTTATAAAGTAGCAAACAGCAGCGCAGGTGCTTCTTCAGGACTTCCTAGCGGTGGTAATCCTTACAAATGGGTACAAATCAATGCTGGTACGGATGCCTTTTCTACGAACGTCATTGAAGGATTTATGACCCACGAAATAGGGCACTGCATTGGAATGGCGCATACCGATGGTACCGCTGGAACGTATATTTTTGGGACGCCAGTAACGGATCCTAATTCTATTTACAATACAACTACTTCTTTATCTACGAATGGAGAGTTGAGCAATGGAGATAAAGTAGCCTTGAGTATTATTTACTAACCGACAATCTTTAGCTAACGAAAGAAAAGCCTCGCTGTATTAGCGTGGCTTTTTTTGTAGCGGTCAACAACTTTCCGCTAGTTTTAGCGCCGAGGAATGGGGACAGAAGCGGTATTTTTCCTGATTCGTGTCGTGATAAGGCATGATTACCATATTTGTCTGGTTTTAATAAGCGATAAAATTGTATTTAAAAACTTTCTTTAATATCTTAGTGAAGGACTTATTTAGTACCCTTTTTCATTCCCTTTTAAACACATAGCGATTCGCTTATTTTGGCTTGAACACTGGCTTAGATTCCTTGGCGGAAAATTGTTTTGACAAAGTCTGTTGTTAATATTCAATATTGAATATTCAATAAGTTTTCAAATAAATCAGTCGTTATCAACGTATAAGAAAGAAATACCTTACAGACTATAGAATCATAGCATCATTTTTGTACGATTTAAAACTTCATTCAATCTTTATCCTATATGCTTCAACCTTACTCCGGTCCTTGGAAATTTGAGCAAGCTGCTCACTTATTACGACGAACTATTTTTGGACCTACCAAAGCACGCATTCTACAAGCAGTCAATGATGGCATGGAAACTACCGTCGCTAAATTACTAGGCGCGTCGGCTCCCGTTGATCCTCCAATTTATTACGACTTTTCTGATGATCCAACGGCTGGAATTGGCGAAACTTGGGTAGATAAACCACTGGATGGCAATATTACGGGGATTTATTTCAGTCGGGCTAAAACCTTATGGGCTTGGTGGAATCGGCAAATGCGGGAAAACGATCAAACTATTTTGGAGAAAATGAGCCTCTTTTGGCACAATCACTTTGTGGTTGCGGACGCTGGTGGACCGAATATGAATTGGCGATACCTGACTTTGTTAAGAGAATTTTCACTCGGAGATTTTAAAGAATTAACAAAACGAATCACCGTTGATCAAACGATGCTCATCTACCTCAACGGTACGCAAAATACAAAAGATGAACCCAACGAAAACTACGCCCGAGAATTATTAGAACTGTTCACCATCGGGAAAGGCCCCTTGGCAGGTCCCGGAGATTATACCAATTATACCGAACAAGATATTGCAGCGATTGCGAAAGCATTGACGGGATGGGTTGTTTGGGATTGGGAAAATAACGTTCCATCGGAATATAAAAACTACCGACACGATACGAGCGATAAACAGCTTTCTTACCGTTTCGATAATCAAGTAATTACGAACCAAGGGGAGGAAGAATACAAAACGGTGATTGATATCATTTTTACAAAAGATGAAGTTGCGCGTCACCTCTGTCGTAGACTTTATATCTGGTTTGTGAATTACGAAATCACGGATACCGTAGAAACGGAAGTCATTCAACCGATGGCACAAATCCTACTTGATAACAATTATCAGGTCAAGCCTGCAATGGAAGCTTTACTTAAAAGTGAGCACTTCTTTAGTGAGGCGCTACGCGGTTGTATGATTAAAAATACCTTTGATTATTTTTACTCTATTAATAATAGTTTAGAAATTCAGCAGTCTACTAATATTTTGGAGCAATACCGAATGTGGCAAGCTTGGTTCTGGGAATTAGACGAATTGGGAATGGGCGTTTTCTTCATTCCAAGTGTTGCGGGGTGGAGAGCTTACCACCAATCACCAGGATATTACCGCGAGTGGATTAACTCTGCGAGTCTTGCGCTGCGCAAACGGCTGCTCGTCAACTTTAAATATCTAATTCCTTACGTTGATGATACGTTACCAGGCTTCGATTTCTTAACGTTTATTGAGACGCTAGACGAACCAGAAGATGTCAATGCGATGATTGATGAAATTTGTTTATTGCTCTTCCCCAGAACAATGACGCCGCCTCAAAAGGCTTTCTTTAAAGAAATACTGATTCCGGGCTTACCCGATTTTGAATGGACTTTAGAATACAATGAATTTTTGGCAGATCCCAACAACGAGGAGAAACGGCAAGCCGTAGAAAGTAAGTTGGAAAATATGTTTTACGCCATGTTCGGCGTACCAGAATTTCAGTTGAGCTAATCCATTCAAAAAATAAAAACGTTCGGTCATCAAGCCTACGTTTGTAAAATATAAAAAGATGAAAAGAAGAAGTTTCTTAAAAAATACCTCCATTTTTACTTTGCCTACCGTGCTTGGTGGTCTCAACCTTGCCGCCATGCCTTCGAGTTTGATGAGCGCGATGGTTAGTGATGATAATGATAAAGTTTTAGTTTTGATTGACCTCAACGGCGGTAATGATGGGTTGAATACTTTTATTCCATTAGATGCTTATGATAATTTGGCGAATGCGCGGGCGAACGTGATCATTCCCCAAAATAAAATCATCGGGATGACCAATACGATCGGTTTGCATCCTTCAATGACTGGCGTCAAATCCCTTTTCGATAATGGGAATCTATCGCTGGTACAAGGTGTTGCTTACGCCAATCAAAATCGCTCTCACTTTAGATCGGCGGATATTTGGAATACGGGTGTCAACGCGGGAGAATATAAAAATACTGGTTGGCTAGGTCGCTATTTAGATGATCAATTTCCGGGCTATCCCGATGGTTATCCCAATGCGGAATGCACGGATCCATTTGCGATTACGATGGGACGTTCCATTTCGGGCACTTGTCAAGGGGTTAACTCTAATTTCAGTATGGCGATTATTGATCCCAATAATATTGGTGGATTGAACACGGGTATCGAAGCCGCTTTACCCAACGATTGCTACGGACGAGAATTAGGTTTCCTCGTCGAAACTTTCAAAAAAACGAACGCTTATGCCGATCGAGTAGTAGAAGCTGCCGAAAGTGGAAATTCCATGATGGCTTATCCCGACACGGATATTAGCAACCAATTAAAAACGGTCGCCAAGTTGATTTCTGGAGGCTTGCAGACCAAAGTTTTTGTCTTGCGGTTAGGAGGATTTGATACCCACGCTGAACAGGTCGAAAATGATACAACGAAGGGCTGGCACGCAAATTTATTGGAACAACTCTCTGATGCAATCTACGCCTTTCAAGAAGATTTAAAAATGCTTGGCGTCAACGAACGCGTCCTCGGAATGACCTTTTCGGAATTTGGTCGTAAGATTATATCGAACGCAGGCTCGGGCACAGATCATGGCACTGCTGCACCGATGATGGTTTTTGGTTCTTGTGTCAATGCGGGAGTGCTGGGCAGTAATCCAGAAATCGGAACTAACGTTGGGGACGAAGAAGGCGTAGCGATGCAGTATGATTTCAAATCGGTCTACGGTTCTATTCTAATGGATTGGTTTGAAGTAGAGGAAGATAAAGTGAAAGCACTCCTGACGGACGATTTCCAATACATTCCGATTATTAGTGGTTGTTCGGCAGTTGCTACGGAAGAGTTGGTCGTACAATGGGAATTAAAAACCTTCCCCAATCCATTTGTTGATCATTTCAAAGTAGACTTACGCTTAGCAAAAAGCATGACGCTCGGGATAGATTTATTCGACGTAATGGGAAAACGAGTAAAAACGGTTACCCGACAGCAATTCGATCGCGGAGCGCATCGCGTTCCCATTGAAGCAAGTGCGTTAGCAGCGGGGATTTACTTTGTTCGCGTTCAAGTTGGGAGTACCGTAAAGACCGCACGGATGGTCAAACGGTAAAATAAGGTCTAGGAAAAAAAGTAACTAAAAAATAGCTTAGTGCATCAAGAAAAACGTTCTTGATGCACTTTTTGTTTGAGGGCATTGAGCTAAAGCAAATAAGCGTAAATAGTTCGCTTTTACTGCTAAAATTAAAAGCAAGTTGTTTAAAACTTTTCTACCTTTGAAGGGAATTTTTCAAAGAAAAAAAATAACCATTTATGAAGCATCCCGTAATTCCAAAGTCGGCCTTACAGTTTCTCAAAAACTTAAGTAAAAATAATGATAGAGATTGGTTTGCGAAAAATAAAACGAAGTACGAAGCAGCACACGCAGCACTGAAAATATTCAAGGATGCGGTTGGTAAAGAGATGGAAAAGTACGATAATATAGAGAAAGTGAAATTGCATCGAATTTATCGAGATGTTCGCTTTTCTAAGAATAAATTACCCTACAAAAAGAGTTTTAGTGGTAGTTTGAGTCGTGCGACGAACCTCTTGCGGGGAGGATACTACTGGCACATTGAGCCGGGAGGAAATTCCATCGTAGGAGGAGGATTCTGGGGCCCTAACGCAGCAGACTTGAAGCGCATTCGACAGCATATTGCTTTTGATGATCAGCCCTTACGGAAAATTTTAAAATCAGCTAAGTTCAAAAAACACTTTGGAAGCTTACAAGGCGAACAATTGAAAACGGCACCGCGAGGATTTGAAAAAGATCATCCCGCCGTTGATTTACTCCGCTACAAACAATTATACGCTTTTCGAACGTTTACGGACGCCGAGGTATTAGACGAGCAGTTTTTACCAGAATTGGTGAAAACTTTTCTAGCCCTGCGGCCCTATTTCGATTATATGAGTGAAATTTTAACGACCGATTTGAATGGTGTCCCTTTGTACGATTAGATTTTATTGATTCCATAAGGGTTACCAATTACCTAAATTTCATACCACTATGTCTACTTACGATCTCAACGATCCCACTGACCTCGATATCATGCGCGCTCGATTTAATATGATCAGCGCCGACGAATGGCAAGCGTACGTCGAACTTGCCGAAGAAAGAAGCATTGGATATAAAAATGTAAATATTCTGAAGACGGCACTCCGCAAAGCAGGTATCGCGAAATACCTTAGCCCCAAAGTAATCAATTGGGTATTATCGCTCGTCGATCGCTTGGATAGTGACGAGGAGGAGGAAGAATGATGCGCATTGCGACGGATTGGATTGAAGTTAGTCGCAAATTTTTTTAGATTAAACTGGACTTAAAAAACAAAAATAATTAACCTTAAAATGAAAATAGAGCAGATTGAGAATATTGAACTCAAATATTTAGCTATTGAGGACTACCAGGAGCTGAAAAACATGATGATCGTAGCCTACGAAACCATGCCCGATGCGTACTGGAAAGAAAATCAAATTCAATCGCTTATTGATAAGTTTAAAGAAGGGCAGGTCGTCATTAAAATTAATGGCGAATTAGCGGGATGTGCCTTATCTATCATCGTGGATTACGAAGAATTTTCGGATTCGCATACCTATAAAGAGATTACTCAAAATTACACTTTTGATTCCCATACGAATGATGGCGATGTGCTTTATGGTATTGATATTTTTATCAAACCAGCATTTAGAGGGCTTCGGCTAGGACGACGATTGTATGATTATCGAAAGGAGCTGTGCGAAAAATTAAACCTACGAGGAATCGCTTTTGGTGGTCGTATTCCCAATTACCATAGATACAGCACGGAGCTGACGCCAAAGGAATATATTGAAAAAGTAAAACGGAAAGAAATTAACGATCCCGTACTTAATTTTCAAATTTCAAATGACTTTCATCCCGCCAAGATTTTAAAAGGATATTTGGATGGTGACCTTGATTCCAACGAATTTGCAGTCTTACTGGAATGGGATAATATTTATTACGAAAAAAAATCAAAGCGAGCCGCTTCAAAAAAGAAAGTCATTAGAATTGGTTTGATTCAATGGCAAATGCGACCTTACAAAGCCTTGAACGAATTGTTGGAACAAGCGGAATATTTTATTGATGCGGTTTCTGGTTACCGTTCTGATTTTGCTCTTTTCCCAGAGTTTTTCAACGCGCCCTTGATGGCAGAAAACAACCATTTACCAGAGCCAGATGCGATTCGGGAACTCGCGAAATATACCGATATGATTGTGCAGCGATTTTCGGAGTTATCCATTAGTTATAATATTAATATCATCGCGGGGAGTATGCCAGAAATTAAAGATGATATACTTTATAATGTTGGATACCTTTGTAAAAGAGACGGTAGTGTAGAACGCTACGAAAAATTACACGTAACGCCCGACGAAGCCAAAGTATGGGGAATGCGCGGCGGAACGGAGTTGAAAACTTTTGATACGGATTGTGGGAAAATTGGTATTTTGATTTGCTACGATTCAGAGTTTCCAGAATTGAGTCGCTTACTCGCCGACGAAGGAATGGATATTCTATTTATTCCTTTTTTAACGGATACTCAAAATGGTTATTCTCGTGTCAGACATTGTGCGCAAGCAAGAGCAATAGAAAATGAATGTTACGTAGCGATTGCGGGGAGTGTCGGTAATTTACCTAATGTGCATAACATGGATATTCAGTTTGCGCAGTCAATGGTTTTTACTCCTTGTGATTTCCCTTTTCCTTCCAATGGAATCAAGGCAGAAGCAACTCCGAATACGGAGATGATTCTAATTGCAGATGTAGATATTGATTTATTGAGAGAGTTGAATCGTTTTGGGAGTGTTAGAAACCTCAATGATCGACGGAAGGATCTATTTGAATTGCGTAAAAAGTAGTCCTACCACTTGGATATTCCGTGCGCCAGTTTTGTCAAAAAACTGGCGCGTGGTTCCAGAGAAAATGCCATTCTGAAAATGGCATGGAGTTGATCGAATGGTTAAAGGGGAAACAATCAGCTACTGTTTTTACAAAGCAATGCTTTAAGTGCAAATTGCACGCATTATTTTAAAAAAAAATCTTTGAGCGATCCAACTCAACTAATTCGTGCCATCGCCGATGGAGATCGAAATGCCTTTCAGGAATTGTATACTTTATTCAGCGAAAAAGTATACAATACGGCGTTGAGTTATACCCAGAATGAACAAGACGCGGAGGAAGTTGCACAGGATGTATTTACGAGTATTTTCAAAAATGCAAAGCATTTCAAAGAAAATGCGACGGTAAGTACTTGGGTGTACCGGATTACCGTAAACACGTCGCTCAATTTACTCAAAAAACGCAAGCGCCGATTCGCTTTTATTAGTTTCGGTGATTCGGTTAAAGAAAAACCTGACTTTGTGCATCCGGGTATTTTAATGGAGCACCAAGAATCTGCAAAGGCTTTATTTAAAGTCATCGATGGCTTAGCTTTACAGCAAAAAACAGCCTTTATTTTGAGTTTTATCGAAGATTTACCGAGGCAAGAAGTGGCCGATATTATGGGCTTATCGTTGAAAGCCGTGGAGTCCTTACTGCAACGTAGTAAAAGAAATTTGCGAGAAAAATTAGAAAAATTATATCCAGACCGAAGGAAAAAGAAATAATTATTGTCTAACTAAAAAAATATCCTTATGAAAGAGGCCAAAAAAGCATGGATAGACGCAGCACTCAATAGTACGCAAGGTATGCAACGCGCAAAACCGAGTGACGAATTGTGGCTAAAAATCCAAGCGCGAACGTTTAGCGCTAAGGTCAAAATGATTCCGGTATCACAATTACGATTCATCGCAGCGGCAGCGGCGATCTTACTAGTATTGAATGTAATCACGTTAGGCACATACATTCAGCGTGAAAATGCTGTTTGGGGAGAACTCCTGGAAGAAACGGAGGAAATACCAGTGTTAATTTCAGATTATAAACTATACGAGTAATGGGACAGTTGAAATTTTATAAATATGCTGCTGGCATATTGTTACTGTTGAATGTAAGTATGTTAGTGTTTTTCTTTTTGACCAGACCGCCACATCACGGTCGAGGGCCAATGGCTGGAGAGAAGTTCAAAGGAAGAGCATTAAAGCTTTTAAACTTGGAAGCTACTCAATACGATCACTTTTTGAGCTACGCAGAAGCCCATAATCAGTCGATTGAAGCCATTAAAGCGGAACAGCAAGTACTATTAAAGCCTTATTTTGAAAGTATTGCAGATACGGCGAAAGTGGTAGATAAGGGCGCTGTTTTAGCGAAAGTAGAAGCGCTAGAACGACAAAAAGTCGAAAAGACCTACGAACATTTTACCGAAGTGAAAAATATGCTGAACACGGAGCAAAAAGCTAACTTCCCACAATTTATGAATTCAGCTTTGGAGAAGGTTTTATTCAAAACTAAACCGCCTCGACGAGGACTACACTAAAGAATTATTTATTCGAAATTTACTTAAACAAATATTCAATATAAAATTAATGATGAGATTCATAACCCTCCTAACTTTTATCCTGATTGGAAACGTAAGTTTCGCTCAGGATTTTTACGATCTAAATACCATTCAAACCATAGAAATTACCTTCGCCCAAAGCAATTGGGATCAATTATTAGATGCTGAAAAGGCAGGCAATGAGGATTATATCTTAGCGGAAAGTGTTACCATCAACGGCGAAACTTTTGATAGTATCGGCGTGAAATATAAAGGAAATAGTACTTACAATCCAAACCAAACTAAAAATCCATTTCACATCGAATTGGATACTTACAAAGACCACGAATACGATGGCTATACAGATATTAAATTGAGTAACGTCGCGAAAGATCCTTCTTTTTTGAGAGAGGTTTTATCGTACCAAATTTTGCGACAATACATGGCAGCACCTTTGTCCAACTTTGCGAACGTATACGTCAATGGCACATTGATTGGCTTGTATAGCAACTCCGAATCCATTTCCAAAAAATTCGTCAACGATCGCTTTGGCTCTAAGAATAATACTTTTATCAAGTGTAATCCCCCCGCTGGTGCCGGACCACAATCGAACGATTTACCAAATCTCGTTTACCTTGGAGATAACTTTACAAGTTACGAAGATGCTTACGAATTGAAGTCAGATGAAGGTTGGGAGGAGCTAATTGATCTTTGTGATACCTTAGCAAACGAAGTCGCAGCTATCGAACAAATTCTCGACGTCGATCGTGTATTGTGGATGCTCGCTTTTAATAATGTATTCGTCAACTTGGATAGCTACATTGGTAGTTTTGCCCAAAATTATTACTTGTACCGAGATGATAACCGTCGCTTCGTACCAGTCGTCTGGGACTTGAATGAATCTTTTGGTCGCTTCGCAATGACCGGATCTGGTAACCTCAATAGTACTGCCGCGAAACAACAAATGAGTCATTTGCTGCACGCCAACGATGCAGATTATCCTTTGATACAAAAATTATTGAGTATTCCTTTGTACAAACGAATGTACTTAGCGCACTTCAAAACGATCTTACTCGAAAATTTTGATAATGACACGTATTATGAAACGGGTTTGTCTTTGCAAGCAATCATTGACGATGCGGTGCAAGCCGATAATAATAAATTTTTCACCTATGCTAATTTCCAAAACAACCTTACCGCTGATGTTAATAGTGGTGGTGGCGGTCCTGGTGGTGGAGCAACTCCCGGTATCACCAATCTGATGGACGGTCGAACGAATTACCTACTAGGATTAGCGGATTTTACACAAACGCAACCTACGATTAGCGATATCGCTTTTTCTAATCCTACGCCAGTGCTAAATGAAACAATTACGATCACGGCAAACGTAGCAGATGGGACCACAGCTTATCTTGGCTATCGCGATGATTTAGAGAAAGTTTTTGTGCGGACGTTGATGTACGATGATGGCGCACATAATGACGGTGCAGCAAATGACGGTGTTTTTGGTGCAGAGATCACGGTGACGAGTACTTTTGGGCAATATTATATCTACGCAGAAAATGCACAAGCAGGAAAATTTTCTCCGGTACGTGCGGAGTACGAATACCACAGTATTACCGCAACAATTTCTAATCCTACGGTTGGTGATTTAGTAATCAATGAGTTGCTGGCTTCGAATACGACGGCAGTGATGGATCAAGATGGTGAATTTGACGATTGGATTGAATTGTACAATAATAGTAATACGGAGATTGACCTAACGGGTTATTTTCTTTCGGATGATGCTAGTGATTTAATGCAGTGGGAATTTCCAGCAGGTACTACAATTGCTGGAAATGGCTATTTGACTATTTGGGCAGATAAGGATGATTTACAAACGGGCTTACACGCGAATTTTAAATTATCTTCGACCGCCGAGTCTGTATTCTTGGTGAATGCTGCGGGAACCATTTTGGATGAAGTCAGTTACGCCGATCAAACAACGGATATTTCTTACGGTCGATTTCCTAACGGTACGGGAAGTTTTCAAACAATGAGTCCTAGCTTCAACGCAGAAAATATTGGAATGGGAACGACGAGTACTTTTACCCCAACGGAAGCAGCAGCAGTTTTTCAAACAATTCCGAATCCCGCTCAAGCTGCCTTTGTCATTCGGTTTGCAAGTTCGGATCAAAAGCTTAAAAATATTCGAATTTATAATGTACAAGGAGTGGTTCAGTACACCGGAACCGTCGTCAATGAAACGAGGATCAATACTGCAAATTGGGCAAGAGGTATGTACATCGTACAAGTTGAAAATTCATTTTCTAAAATTCTTTTGCAGTAATTTATTTGTGGTTTTATAGTGCTAAATGATTTTGGTGGAGCTTTACTAAACTTTCCGTTAGCAAGTTTAGTAAAGTTTTTATTCCGCTTTCTGCTGACGAAATGAAACGCTTAGAATTTGTACCAATATGATACAAGCTACTATTTTATATCACCTACTGCTTGCCGCAAATCTATTTTATGTGGCACCAACAACGGAGCTGCGACTTGAGTTTTTACCGAGTTATGCGCAGGCACCGTTGAACTTGTCGGAAGGAGGGGAGACGGAGACGATTCAGATTGAAAAACTGAAATGTTATCTTTCTAATTTTGAATTGTACGAAGGGACGCAACGCGTTTTTGTAGAAACGAATAGTTATCACTTGCTAGATGCATCGGTACCGAATAGTTTGTCTTTTCACTTGGAGATTCCTTCCAACTTGAACTTCTCGGAAATGCGATTTAAGATTGGGATTGATAGTACAACGCACGCGGGGGGCGCTTTTGGTGGCGACCTCGATCCAATGCACGGGATGTATTGGACTTGGCAAAGTGGTTATATTAATTTTAAATTGGAAGGTCGGGCAACAGCTTGTCCCGCACGGAAAAATAAGTTTCAGTTTCATCTTGGCGGTTATCAATACCCATTCAATACCTTGCAAGAAGTTCGTTTACCCGTCAAGGGAAAAAAAATGATAGCAGTAGCGATTGAGCTCGACGAATTATTGTCTTCAATTGATCTTGCTACGGATTACCTCATCATGAGTCCGAATGCCGCTGCGGTGAAGATGGCGCAGCAGTTGCCGGCTCTATTTTCTATCGAAGATGAAAATTAAGCTTAGCTTATTGTGGATATGCTTGTTTGTCATCGCAGGTTTTTACGTAGGAGATCAGTACGATTTGCTTTATCCTAATTATTTTCCTGCGCCAGCATATGATTTTACTAAAAATAGTTTGACGAAAGAAAAAGTAGCTTTGGGGCGGGCGTTATTTTATGATCCGAAGTTATCTAAAGACAATACAATTTCTTGTGCATCTTGTCATTCGCCTTACAATGGCTTTGCGCATACAGACCACGATTTGAGTCATGGGATTAATGATCAAATAGGTACGCGGAATGCGCCAGCACTTTTCAATCTGGCTTGGCAAAAATCTTTTATGTGGGATGGTGCGATCAATCATTTGGATATGCAAGCCTTGGCACCTATTAGTCATCCGAAAGAGATGAACGAAAGCATTGCTTCCATCGCTCAAAAGTTACAAGCGGAAGTCAAATATCCGCCGTTCTTTTTACGCGCGTTTGGAGATCGTGTAATTACGGGAGAACGTATTTTGAAAGCTTTATCACAGTTTCAACTGACCCTTGTCTCCGCCGGAGCGAAGTATGATCAAGTCAAAAAAGGAACGGCTAGTTTTAGTTCGCAAGAAGCCAATGGCTACCGTTTATTTCAAGCAAATTGCAATAGTTGTCACGTGGAACCTTTATTTTCTAGTTATGCATTTGCTAGTAATGGTTTGGCGATTGATACGACCTTGAATGATTTTGGAAAAGGAGCAATTACGAAAAAAGCGAGGGATCAATTGTTATTCAAAATTCCTTCCTTACGAAATTTGAGTTATACGTATCCTTATATGCATGATGGTCGTTTTCGAAAATTGAGATCGGTTTTAAAACATTACACCGAAGGAATTGTCCCACATACTAATTTAGCACCAAGGCTACAGAAAGGGATTACACTCAGTGTGCGGGAGCAAACAGATTTAATTGCTTTTTTGCTTACGCTGAATGATAAAGAATTTGTTTTTAATGCTGATCATCAATTCCCAAAAAGTTTTTTCTTCCCTAAGGAAGGATTAGAAGATTAGAATTGTCTAAACAGTAAACCTTATAAACAGAAGTTTTTTAAACTTCAAAACTTTAAACTAATGAAAAAAAATATACTCCTATGTTGTTTCTTAATCGCCACTTTTTTTTGTCAAGCTCAACTCAATCCAGCGATTACCAACTGGCTGCAAAATACAACTGAAACGGGTAGCTATTATGTTTCTGGAAACGGTACGGCAATTGATAATGGCATTTTGTACAATTGTCAAAAAGTAGAGTATTCCGATGATTTTGTTTATGTGCATACCAATGGTATTCCTGCTCATCCGACGGGACCTTTTTCGGATGGTAACCCTTCCCAAGCAGCAAGCCAAGATGCTATTTTTAAAATCCCTTTAAACCCTGAAGTCAATACGGGCACTCCAATTACAACGACGGGTGGAAACATTGGGATCTTTATTAATGGGGTAGCGTTGTTTGATTATCGAGATGGAGTTGCTTGGAATCCAGATACGAATGCTCCTTGTGGCGGTCCTGGCAATGCTCCTTGTCCGGGAGGACCAATGGCGCAAATGGATTGGAATAGAGATGCCGTTCCTGCGGAGCGGGATGGTTTTGACTGTTCAAAAGCACACCCTGCGATGGGGAATTACCACCATCACCAAAATCCTTCTGCCTTTAAATTGGATTTAAACGTTGTTTCTGACATTTGTGATATGTACGATGCAGATGGTTTGTACGCTATTGATGCCAATGCGCATTCTCCTTTGTTGGGATACGCTTACGATGGGTTTCCAATCTATGGTGCCTATGGTTATCAAAATCTTGATGGCACGGGTGGGATTGTAAGAATTAAATCGGGCTACCAATTAAGAAATATTACGGAGCGTACTCAACACGCTGGTGGTATTACAGTAGACCAAGGTCCTCCGATAAATGCAGAATACTTTTTAGGATACTATAGAGAAGACTACGAGTTTGTTGCGCATCCCGGCGAAGAAGATTATTTGGATGAACACAATGGACGAATTTGTGTGACTCCAGAATATCCAGATGGAACCTATGCTTACTTTTGTACCGTTGATGAAAACTGGAACTCTGCTTATCCTTACGTTGTTGGACCAACGTATTATGGTAACGGCGCTAAGCGTTCGGTGACTACGGTAGATGAAGCGACGACGGTTTATACGGGAACAACTTCGCTTTCGGAGTTGGATTTTCAACAAATAGATATTACCATTTTCCCAAATCCAACATCAGAAATAGTTGCGGTGCAGTTGAAAGGAATGGCGAAGGATGATTTTCAGTTAATGTTATTGGATCTTAACGGAAAAGTATTGCAGACGAGACAACTTCGCAAAGGGATGACGATTGTTTCTTTTGATGTGCAGACTTTGTACGAAGGAACTTACTTGGTGAAAATTGCTAATGGAGATAATCAATTGACGAAGAAAGTTGTGATTACGAAAGAATAAGTTCGTCAAGTAATAAATACTTTGTAATGTAAGTTATCGAGCATTTTGAAGATGCCTTTTCGTTCTACTCCGCGTCGGCTCCTCGCCTTAATCCTTTTCAAGAATGAGACTCCGGGGCTTCCTTGATTAGCACGAAAATCCAAATTTCAAAAATATTGCAAACCTAAATTACAGTGTACTAGAAAGGGGAAAAATCATTTGATTTTACCCCTTTTTAGTTTTATGAATAATCTCTTTATTGAAATCTTTATTGAAAAGTATTGCTAAAAGTGAAATCTAGCAATTACTCCTTTTCCAATAGTATTCTTTAGCTCAAATGTTCCACCGAATATCTTTGCAATTGCTTGGATTTTGCTTAGTCCCATTCCAATACATTTGTTGTTGTCAGACAAGGTATAAAAAGGTTGTGTCACTTTGTGGAGTTCGTCCTGTGGAAGTGCGATTCCTGCGCCGTTATCTGAAATTTCTAAAATGGAGTTGCTGGCTACTTGGTAAGTTTTTACGTTAATGCTTAGGTTTTCTTTTTCTGGATTATGGTTCATTGCATTGGCTAAGAGCTGAAATAAGATTTCTGTCAAGAAATTTTCAGGGAAAGAAACCTCTGGGCAAGCAGTAAAATTGCTGGTGATTTCAGCTTGGTGCGTAACCAATTCATTGTGTAGTTGAAATTTGGCTTGTGCTAACGCTGCTTCAAAGTACGTGAGCGTTGCATTTGGCGCAGGCATGGTGTAAATATCTACCAGTTGTACCAATGCATTAATGGTGCTTTCCATTTTGTAGGTTGCATCCGAAATCTGTTTGAATCCTCTTTCTAATCGGTTTTTTTCCTGTGTTTTTTGTAATAATTGTGCATAAGATCGAATGACGAATAAGGGAGAGCGCAGATCGTGACTTGCTACGTGAATTAGTTTGTTGAGAAAAGGATCAGTGAGCTTTGGAGCTTGATGGGGAATAAGTGGGAGTGACTTCTCGCCCAACTTTAAGATCGGGGAAGCCTTTAGTTTTGCATTTGATTGCATAATTAAAAGGCTTATAGTAGACATTATTCGAAAAGAGAATCTACAACTATAACTAACTGATTATCAATACTCATTTTTCTGCAAAAAGAACTTTCGAATAAAGTCTAGTGTGTTCAAGTAGTGCTTCAACACAAATATAATTATTTATTTAATATGATCAAATTATTTTAATCATATTTTATAAAATAAAATATATGTAATGAGAGAGAGACAGCTTATAGTAATGATTGTCTACCTTGATGAGGGAAGAGATACAGTATTAGAAGGGTAGAGGATAGTAGAAACACTAAACGTAAATAAGGAGGTCATTTGTAGATGACAGAGGAGAACAAATTGATTGATTAGTCGGTGGTGCTAACTTACTGGGCGGCTAGTGGAGACAAGCTTTGTTTTTTAGCCAAAAGCTGGTTTTGTTCTCTCAAAAGAACATTGATTAATTTTAGTACCTGAATTTTTTCTTGGATACTAAAAGAACCTTGACTTCTTAAATCAAAAATCTCTTTTTGGATTTCTCTGATGCGGGAACTGATTATTTGACTGTTCATATGTCTGGGCAAAACACTTTTATGGATTTTTCAGGAAATTATTTTATCCTAAAACTTAATGTATATTTTTTATTATTATTTAATCAATATGTGTGCCAAAAATAAAGAAATATACCCTTTTTAATTTTTTGAGTTAACTTATTTTGATCATTCAAGAAGTCGTTGAAAAGCAGGGATTTGAAGCTGTTTTTGGCAACTGTAGCACTGCTATGTTGTAGGATAAAAAGCTAGAGAATTAGTTGGGGCAAGAGTAAGTAAGAGCTTACTAATCGAAATATTTCATCGTACTATTTTTCGTTCAAGGATCCTGCTTTTACCCTCAAAATACCTGATTAAATCAAAGTCTAGTACCATTTAACTGTGTTGGTGCTCACATAATTTTCATCTAAACATTTGAACCGATGAAACGAATAATATAGCAAGTCTTCAGAAGCGCTTCGAAGGATTAAGCTACTTTTTCTTTGTTGTACGCCTTCTCATCATGTTTTACTAATGAAGTATTACTTTTTACAGGTAAGGGGAAGTTGGTTTTCAATAAACTAAAAGTAGGATCCTCTTTTGATAAGCTAATTAGATTTTGCCTAAGGAGTAATAGTTGATTTTGTGCTCTCAGTAAATTATTGATATCTTTCAACGATTGTATCTTTTCTTGGATACTAATATTTTGCAAGCTCTGAAGTTCGTGAATCTCTCTTTTTATTTCTTTCAGGTGGTGCGTGATTTGAAAATAGTCC
>CALFBG010000146.1 GCA_937951685.1 uncultured Saprospiraceae bacterium
TGAAATTACTGCATTCGCACTAAGTGATACCAACTACGTGTTCCTGACCAGTTGCAATCCGACAGACACCGGAACCGTCGTCAATAATTTTACCAATCAAAACAACTGCGATAGTGTCGTCTTTGAAATTACTGCATTCGCACTAAGCGATACCAACTACGTATTCCTAACTAGCTGCAATCCAGCAGACACCGGAACCGTCGTCAATAATTTTACTAATCAAAATAACTGCGATAGTATCGTCTTTGAAATTACTGCATTCGCACTAAGCGATACCAATTATATTTTCTTAACCAGTTGCAATCCAGCAGACACCGGAACTGTCGTCAATAATTTTACCAATCAAAATAATTGCGATAGTGTCGTCTTCGAGATTACAAGCTTATTGCTCAGCGATACCAATTACGTATTCCTATCCAGTTGTAATCCAGCGGATACCGGAACCGTCGTTATCAATTTGACAAATCAGCACAACTGCGATAGCACCGTTTTTGAAATTACCAGTTTACTAGCGAGTGATACTAGCTATCTCTTCTTCTCTAGTTGTAATCCAACGGATACCGGAACCGTTGTTACTAACTTCACGAATCAAAATAATTGTGATAGTACCGTCTTTGAAATCACGAGCTTGCTATTGGGAGATACAACTACTGTTTTTACACGTTCTTGTAATCCTTTAGATACTGGTCAGTTTTGGCAAACATATCCTTTAGTAGATGCTTGCGATAGTGTGGTACACGAAATCGTTAGCTTACATTTAATTGATACCGTTTTCTTTGAGTTTACGAGCTGTAATCCTGCGGATACGGGAACCGTTGTTAATACTTTTACGACTGCAATAGGTTGTGATAGTATCGTTGTTGTCAACACAGCACTAATACCTACAATTGTTAGTAATACGATTAGTGGATACACTTGTGATCCCGACGTGGTGAGTAGTGATACCTTATTTTTCCAAAGCGCCTTGGGTTGCGATAGTTTAGTCATTACTTCTACCCTACTTGAAACCTTGACGCTCTTTACTAGTAATTTTTCGATTAGCTGTGCGGGAGAAGCAGATGGTGTGATTATCATTGACAGCGTGCAAGGAGGAATAGCTCCTTACCTCTACAGTATCTCGTCCGCTCCTTATCAACAAAGTTCTATTTTTACGGAACTCGCCGCAGATACTTACGAGCTTAGTGTTCAAGACATTGATGGCTGTGAAGGCACGGCTACCGTTACACTCGAAGAACCAGCTCCCATTTTAATCGACTTGGCAGTAGATTTAGAAATTGACTTTGGAGATAGTATTCAACTCAATCCAATGATCAACCAGACGATTGATAGCTTTTATTGGAGTGCTTTCGATCCTTCTCTTTGCACAAGTTGTTTCAATCCGGTAGTACAACCTACGATTACGACGACGTATACACTCACCGTAATTACTCCAGATGGCTGTGCGGCGGAGCAACGAGTTACGGTGCGCGTGAAGAAAGATCGGTTGGTCTTTATTCCGACGGCCTTCTCTCCTAACTTAGATGGTGCCAACGACTACTTTACTGTCTATGGCGGCAAAGGCGTTAAAAATATACGGACGTTCCAAATTTTTGATCGTTGGGGAGATTTGGTTTATGAAGCAAATAATTTTCTACCCAACCAAGAGAATTTGGGCTGGGATGGTCGACTAAAAGGTAGACCGATGAATCCTGCGGTTTTTGTTTATTTTGCGGAGATTGAATTTACCGACGGAGAAATCATTCTCTACGAAGGAGACTTTAGTTTGATTCGTTAGGCAAAACTGAATGGAACACTAGTTTGTTGCTTTATTCTTCTGCCGAATAAATCATCTTAACCACAGAATGAGTACTTCCATCTTCCTTTAACAATTGATACGTAAATTTGATCATATCGCCAACAATAATAGAACGCATTTTCTTGCGCATTTTACTGTTTAGTTTTCCCGATTTCGAAAAATATCGAAACTTCATATCCGCACTGATAGAAGAGTAATAGATCATTTCTAAACCACTAAGCCTTTGTCCATTTTCTAATTTAGGACTAAATTTTTCTTCACTTACTTTTTTCAAATACTGCTTGCGAATTAGCAATTTTGTCTCTTCCGCCGCAACAATCTCTGTGAAAGAATTTGCTTTTAGTATTTTTACTTCTTTAGACGCGGTATAAACATTAATTTCACTTTCGTCCTCTTCGTAGTAAAAATTAATGGGAATGGTAAAGTTTACTTTCACCGGCTTATCTTGCTGAATTCCCGGGATCCACTTAATTTTTTCTTTGTTCATGAGGTTAATTACTCGAACCGCTTCTACTCCGCAGCCACCTCCGATATCATGAAGGATTCTCACGTTGTCTACGCTCCCTTCTGGCGTTACGTCAAAACCAACGATTACTTTTCCTTCAATATTTGTCCGTTTTGCTAAAACAGGAAACTGAATGCGCGCTCCAATAAATTCGTTGAGCTTTTGGCTACTACATTCGGCACGTTCCAACTTTGTCTCCAGTTGTTCACAACCCGGAAAAACCGGTTTTTCTTCTCGCAGTTCAAATCCCGCCACCGGCGTTTCCTGTGCAAAAACAAGAAAGGGCAAACAACAGCAGAACCAATACATTATTATTTTCTTCATGATCCTTCAAAGTTATACATTAATCCTAGCTTAATGACTTTCCGCTCGTCTAAATTATTTATACGGCAGATTTTAAAAATAAGTTAGGTACGAATCAATACCAACAAAGCTTAAAACAAAATAGGTCTGAAGCATTCATTTTACCTCAGACCTAGCCCATAATATATAATAAGGTCTTTATTTTGAAATAAGCTTAGCGATCGACAGTGAAAAGCAATTGCGTTAAACCAACGCTATTTTAAATTTCAATGTGATGTTTCTAGCAAAAAACGATCTGACTTCAAAGTCATTAGATCTACGCCATATTGTGATAAACGTTTTGTACATCATCATCCTCATCCAAACGCTCAATAAGCTTTTCTACTTCGGCCTCCTGCTCTTCCGTTAACTTTTTCGTTACATTCGGAATACGCTCAAACCCTGAAGATAAAATATCGATGCCTTTTTCTTCTAGAGCACTTTGAATGGCACCAAAATTTTCAAAAGAACCATAGATCATTACAAACTCCTCTTCTTCAAAAACTTCTTCCGCGCCGAAATCAATTAATTCAAATTCTAGTTCTTCCGTATCAATACCTTCCTTGGCAATTTTAAAATGACAATTGCGATCAAACATAAAGGTCACCGACCCTGCCGTTCCCATACTACCGTTACATTTATTAAAATGACTTCGCACATTAGCAACCGTTCGATTGTTGTTGTCCGTTGCTGTTTCTACGATCATTGCGATGCCGTGTGGTGCATACCCTTCAAACAAAGTTTCTTTATAATCAGACGTATCTTTGTCCGTCGCCTTTTTGATGGCACGCTCAATATTATCTTTAGGCATATTGGCATCCTTCGCATTTTGGATTACCGCCCGTAGCTGAGCGTTTGTTTCTGGATCCGGTCCTCCAGCTTTTACCGCAATAACAATATTTTTTCCAATTCGCGTAAACGCTTTCGCCATCTTAGCCCAACGTTTAAATTTTCTCGCCTTTCTAAATTCAAATGCTCTTCCCATTATTTTAGTGATATTTAGGAGTTGATAAGTAGCTCGCAGCAATTAATAGTAATGAAGTAATTAATACTGTGAACCGCTTAAGTAGTTAGTCAATTGCTTTACGCATACGCTACCGTAGAAATTATTTTTTTGAAAAACTTTAAAGCTCTAATGGCTAAAGCAACTTCCAAATAAATGATTTTTTATCCCCCGTCTGCGTAGATACTATTATAATTTTGGTACTTTAATACACTGTAATTTAAGTTTATTGATATTTTGAGCTTTGGATTTTTATGCTAATCGAGGAATGCCCGGAGTTTGATAGCCTTAGCTATCATAACGAGGACAAGACGAAGAGTAGGATAAAAAGACCTGTTCAAAATGTTAAGTAATTTAGACTACAATGTATTTAATACTTTGTAATATAAAGTATTTAATAAGATCCAAAATAAGCTGTTCGTAAAGTTTAGTGCGTAAATAGCAGCAAAATCTGCTCGTTTTACTGCCCATTCTCGTTGCAAATATAAAAAATCATGATTTGCAAATCAATATTCTACCCCGATTTTCTAAACTTTGAATATTATTTTCAGTCCGATTCCCTTTTTAGTAGTTCCCGGAAATTAGGTTTACAATAAGTTGAAAAGAATTTTGAGCTTAAACGAGGCAAAAAACACAGACAATGCAGTAGCATTGGCGAGGCTTTTTAACGAAGTAGAAGCTTAAAAGACTTTCAAATTATTAGCTAATTAAATTCCGTGAACTACTTAAACAGCGCAATCGCAACCAGTCTCTTGACCAATTGCGATT
>CALFBG010000147.1 GCA_937951685.1 uncultured Saprospiraceae bacterium
TCATTAGCCAACAAGTTTAAGAAATAAAACAATACCATACCCGCTCTATATAAAGACGTTGCTTCAAAACTATCTTAAATACACTTGACTTTATTCGAAAGTTCTTTTTGCAGAAAATGAATATTGACAATCAGTTAGTTATAGAAGTTGTTTTAGATTCTCTTTTCGAATAATGTCTAGTGTATTAAATAACTTCGAAATAAAAAATTACCAAAATAATAATGTTAAAACTTTAACCTGCGCACTAACTGTTAGCTAATTTTATTACTTTTAGTAGAATGATCTATTTTAAAACCTTTAAAATTTCTCCCGAAGAATGAATTTTCCTCTTTTCCCCTACGAATGCGTAGCGATTTGAAAGAGGACTGACCTTACAACGACAATAGAAAGTGTAAGCGGAAAATTTCAAGCGCTCCGCTCCTATTCGAGTGGCTTGATTGCTCCAATTATTAAGGCATTCTTATCCTTTCAAATCCTACAGTACTTCAACTTAGGCTCCGCTGTGTATCAACAAGCTCCGAAAACGAAATCACCTAATTGCTATAATTCCTATCTGCAAAACAGGTTTCCCATGACTACAAGAAAATTAAAATACTAATTCTTTGCTCATCAGAAAGTAGTTAAACACTAGATGATTCATAATTAGTTCGGAATTATTCGGGTGTCTTTTTAGGCACCCTTTTTTTAAATGCCTACCTTTGTAAAAAGTAAAATTTTTATGCGTTTTCCGCAAAAGCATCAAATCATTTTTACACTGGCTTTCCTTGGCATTTGCTTTTATTTTTCTTATCCAGAAATTTATCACTATCCGCCGCAATCTACCCACGTTTGGCGACAAACTGACGGAGCAGGAATCGCGCTCAACTATCATTATGCTAAGATGGAATTTCTGCGTCCGCAAATCATGAATGTCTGTAACGACGATGGCTATACGGTTTCCGAATTCCCGATTTTATACTATCTCGCGGCGATATACTATCGCTTATTTGGCATTGAAGAAGGCGTACTGAGAATGCTGAGTTTAATATTTGTCTTTTGGGGCTTATTGTCACTACATCGACTCAGCTATCTTTTAATCAAAGAGGTAACGATGGCAATTTGTTTGCCCTTGCTGGTTTTCAGTTCTCCGCTCCTCGCCTACTACAGCTTTAACTTTTTACCCGATACCGCAGCCTTAGGGCTTACTTTTTGTGCTTGGTATTATTATTATCAATGGCAGCAAAAAGATCGCATCAAATATCTTTCTCTTTTTTTATTGACCAGCTTACTGGCTGGATTACTAAAAGTGATTAGCTTAATCAGTTTGATTGCCTTATTAATTATTTGGTTAATTCAAAAATTTAAACTTGCCGAATTTAAAGAAAGTACTAGTCCTGCGCGTTCTAAACCGTATAGTTATTTTTTACTTTTAAGCCTTCCTTTGTTGCTCGTCGGCGGATGGTTGTATTGGACTCATCAATACAACAGCCAACATTCTGGCTATTTTTTCGCCGGCATTTTACCTCTTTGGAGCTTGGTTCCCGAATCGCAAACGCTAATTTTTAAAAAGTTGATCAGCAAATGGTCTTGGGTATATTTTCATCCGCTGATTCATGGTATCGTTGGCGTTGCTTTCATTTACTTCATAGGAAAAGCTAAAGCACAAAAGCCTATCTTATGGTGGGGAATGGTATTACTTTTTTTAGCAAACGTAGCGGTTTATTTACTTTGGTTTAAGCAATTTAATCATCACGATTACTATGCGATCTCCTTGTTTGTTTTCCCGGTTTTAGTTTTGCTCAATTTAGGGTACGAACTACAACGCAAAAAACCACAACTCTTACAGCATTGGATTTTTAAAGTAAGTTTAGTTGGATTCACCTGTTTCCACATTTTCTACGCCCAGCAAGAACTCGTTTTTCGCTACAAAGCAGATAGTAACTATAAAGCGGGGATCAATTCTAATTTCTACGAAACAGCAGCTTTACAAGATTGGCTACGCAGCAAAGAAATCCGTTATGAAGATAAGGTATTAAGTTTACCCGATGTGAGTCCCAATATTAGTCTTTATTATTACCGCCTGCGCGGGTGGACTAACTATAACGTCAAGGAGTCTTGGGTGCCATACGCTGACCGCCGAACCTACACGGCTAAGTCGATTCAATATTTAATTCAGGAAAGAAATTGTCGTTACTTATTAATCAATCAGAAAACCTACGCCGAACGCCCTGAGTTTAGAGGCTTTTTAGACTACCCCTTGGGAGATTTTAAAAATAGTATTTTCTTATTTGATTTAAGACCTTACCGGGAGTAGTTGACTGGTGTTTTACTGGCGTTAAGCTTTGCTGAATGAGTTTAGCCTTTTGGAAATGAACTTTATTCTTCGGTAAACGTAAGTCTTAAGGAAAGTACTTCTCCGATTCACCGTGGTGGATATACTTAACTTGATTTAAGCTTTTACATTACCAGCATTAATGTATTTTTTGTCATAAAATATGATTAATTCACCTGCTTAAACCGTCCCCTTGGGGAAGGGACCCACCCGCTGCCACCGCCGCCCCGACGGATTCCCGCCGGTCAAGGTTGATATACCCCTACCATGCTTACCCTTGCCCAAGAAGGATAAACAACTAAACACAACACTGTCTTTTTCCGGAATTGTACAGCTTGCCAAAAAGATTTTCTCCTAAAAGAATCCCTTCCTTTATAAGATCCATCATGTGCCAAAATTCCATAAAAATCATCCATTATTTTTAATTTCTTTTCCGAAACAAGTAGCAAGATAAAATTATATTACCATTAAATGGTGCTCTATTTTGTATAAGATCGAGGCGCGAAAACCCTAAGTAAGAAGTTGAGCAACGAAAAGGCGGTGCAAAAGAGGATGCAAGCTCATCAATGATTTTATTTGTCTTGGTACGTACGTAATTGCTTGAACGAGTTTAAGCAAACGCTCAACTGGACTAATTCATTTTAAGAAAACCAAAATTGGCAAGCCGGAAGCTTAACTTCCTTCCGTTCGTCCGAAAATATTCCTTCCATTACTCTACGCTCACTTCGTGTACCACATCCTTAATCACAGGCGTTCCAATAGCGACGACCGCAAGATCAGGATTCGTTCCATCTGCTAGCTCAATACCGAGCCATTTTTCACCACAAGCATTTTCCAAGATTCCGCCATCAAGGATCAACCTTCCTCCTGGGAAAACTGTAATCTTACCACTTGGCGGCATTGAAACCCGACAACGAATCGTCAATTCCCCCCCTTTTTGAATTTCAATATTTCCTTCTAAATCCCGCGCACCATTCCAAATGATTTGATCGCTAATTGAAATGGTTCGCTTGGAATTAAATTCACACCAAACGGGAAGCAAATATTTCCGAGTAGACGCTCTATTTTTTGCTCCGAGATAAGAAAATTTTTGGTGTACCAAACCAACTTGACAAGGCGACCAAGCATTATTATAAGTATTATAATCCATGACATTATTAGAAGCTAAAGTCGCACAATTCGATTTATTAGGATCTTTTTCATTCCAACAATTAGGATTGTTAGGGGTATCTTCACAACCATCATTTCCTCGCCAAGTATGCTGCAAACCGAGCGAGTGACCGATTTCATGGTTCAAGTTGTTGCAGGCAGAATAGCGATGGTAATTTAAACGACTGATATCATTTTTAGCTCGCGCTTTTTTCATCCGACTGTAGCCAGAGCTAACCTTATTAAAAGCGCCTAGCCCCACTCCGTACCAATGGGATTTATACGTTTTGGAAGCCAAACTATCTGCATGATCCGCCATGATGAAAATGTTCATTACGGTATCTTTTTGAATCCCATATTTATCATAAACTTTTCGATCAAAAATATTTTTATGCGGACCACTTCTTAGCATATAATATAACTCATCATCATTGTGAAAATAAATGCCATCATCATTGCTACGCGCTGGATCGGGGGTCAGTACATAGCGATATTTGGTCAACGGAGGGGGAATATTATTACCGGGAGGGAGATTCATCGGATTGTTACTGTTCAGCTTACCTTCGGCAAGTTTCATCATATCTTGCACATAAGCAACGCCTTCTTCTTCGTTAAAATGACCTTGTCCATCGCCTTTACGCATAATGTGAAAATTAACCCGGAGATAACGCATTGGAAAATGATCAGGGTATGCTGCATCAGGAATGTAATTCATCTTATCCGCACAGTCATTCGGTGGATGGACAAGTTTTGCTTGCGTTCGGGAGTCAGAAACAAGTGGTTTTATTTTGCTCACGAAGAGCGCCGTGTGTTTATGTTGACAAGTCGAGCAACAAGAAAGGAGTATAAAAACGAAAAGAAAGCGATACATACACTAAGTTTAAAAGAGAAGTTATTCAAGAAGTTATTTAAAAACTCCAAAAATGTTTACGAATTGATCTTTTTGTCCAACTTTTCAGCTTTTTCATCCTCCGTAGCGCTGCTACGAACTCCTAAAAGAGCTTCAACCTGCCTGCCGGCAAGAGGCAGGTTTGAACAAAAAACGCTGCTT
>CALFBG010000148.1 GCA_937951685.1 uncultured Saprospiraceae bacterium
CCACACCGTAAATAACCACGTTGCTAACATTAGAAAAAAGCTAGATATTCGCGGTCGCGGGGTCGTTCTAAAGTACGCTTTGGCGATTAAACATCGTTTATTGGAAGTGAATGGAGAGTTGATGGTTTCGAATCACTCTACGGTTTATTAGTTGGCAACATTTGTCAAAAAGAGGATTTTGTTTCTCTTTTTGCAGCAATGCATAAGATAAAGTTAAGGTTTTTTATTTTGTAAATAATTGATAAACAGCTCTTTGTTTTTTGAATCTCGTTGATCGTAACTAAACCATTGTAAGCGCCTTAAATTTCAATTAAGGCATAAGTACTAAGACAATTTAATGGCAAATTAATTTGTCTTAGTACTTAGACCAAAAAGATTCAAAACTTAGACTTTATTTGTGTTGCATTTCTAAGAAAATATGTTAATTTCACAGTCGAATTTGTGCATAATAGCTGTTTTTCGCTTTATTTAAGCGATGAAAGAATTAAAAAATAACCATTTTAATTTTATTAAAGCGTAGCACTAAAATCAAAAAATGAGACTGTAGCTCAGTTGGTTTAGAGCATTACCTTGACAGGGTAGGGGTCGGGGGTTCGAATCCCTCCAGTCTCACATGTATTTCTTCAAATATTGACAATTGTAAAAGTACTTAAAATTGAAGTGCAAAATATTATATCTAAGTTTATAACATTAAGTTTTACATTTTTCTTGTGAAAACTTTTTGATTTGAAAAAACTTTATTATCTTTAGTTTATCACTTTGAGAAATATAATTATTTCTTAATTCCGCTCTACAAATTTCCATTTCCCGCTCTATCATTTACATGAATTAATGTGCTTTTTTGTAAAAGACATTGGTAGATAAACTATATCTATCAAACTGTTGAATTACATTTCACAATAAGCTTAAGGCACTGCATACTCAACGCTACACTTTAATAATGAGTAGTGAAAAGTCTTGTAGAACTGTCCTTAGCTCAAAAGAAGAGTATAATATATAGTTAATATTAACCCTCAGGTGCACTTCGGTGTATCTGAGTTGTTTTACCCAAAAAAACAAGCTGTTGACTTTTGCTAAAAAGCATAGCTGAAGAGAAACTTTAAAAGTAGGCATTACAAAACGTTAAAAAATTGATTTCCTTTTTAATCGTGAAGGCTTTTCTTCACTAGCCAAATTATTGGCTTAAAACTTTTGATACCAAGAAACTTGCAGCTTTGCGAAGTAATTATTTCTTACCAAGCATAAAGCCAGAAAAGTTTTTACAAGATATTCAACGTGTTTTTCTAATATGGCCTTTTGACGGAAATGAACGATGCCCAGTCGTCCTTTCCGTCTTTTTTTTGCCTTTTACAGATCATTTTTAGCAAAAAGTTAGGCATTATCATGGCAGCTAAACTTTTTTTGAAAGGGCTCTAGGTATTACAATGCTGGATTCTCCTTCCAATTGAGCTACACCCAGCATAAAAAATAGCAATAAAAACAGAATTTTTTGTACGAAACGGCGGATCATAAAGTCTTTAATCAAGGCTTTTGCTGTAAAGTTTAGGATCGTTTTTAAGCGACGTCCTTAAATAAACTAAAAAGCTTTTCCGAAACTGTCGTTAATCTCAGGAAAAATTATTTAATTTGCAGTCTTAAGTAGTAAGGCAAATAAAATCACTTATAACTTGCATTGATACTTATTTGAAAAAGATATTTGTTTCGACATTGATGTTGTTTCAAAAATACGCATACGGGATGTAGCTCAGCTCGGTTAGAGTGCTGGTCTGGGGGACCAGAGGTCGAAGGTTCGAATCCTTTCATCCCGACAAATAAAAAGTCAGTTGTTTACAACTGACTTTTTTTATGCTCTAAACTTCCTTAAATGCACAGCAGCTTAAATCCTACTCAAAATCGTACTGAATCTGCAAGTGTAAAATAAATTGTACTGGTGGTTCAAGCGTTCCTCGGTTAATTACCTTGTCAAATCCTACGGGATCAACTTTACTGAAATAGAAAGTCTCCATTTTTCTAGCCGTTTTGACGGGCAGTCGATTCTTGTTCAGAGAAGTTGCCGTCCAATTGGAAGTTGAAAATGCTTGGTATTTTCGGTAAGCATCCTTTGGATAAACGATATTCATTTGTTCACTGTGTAAAAAGGGATGTTTGCGCGCCGTATAATTCATGAGTTTAAGGTATCGATCCCTTTTTTTCTCAATGGTTTTGATAGCCGCTTCAAAAAGTTGATCGTAGATCTTTTCAACATCTTCGACTACGTAGTCTACTTTTACCAAATCATAAATGCCTTCGTCAGCCGCTTTGATCAAAATCTCTTCTAATTGCTCGGGGCGCTCGTAACGGATGTGAATATTTTTTTTAATTTCAAATCCCATCACTTTCTCTTCGATGTAGTTCCCCTCCGAAAAATGTTCGTAAATCCGGTTTTGGGTCGTCGCATCTATATAAATATTACTAGCTGGAATTCCGATCGCTTTTAACTTACTATTAAAATTATTGATTCGGCGATTCAATTTTTGATAAGCCTTCGGAGGAGTGATTGCTTCTTCGGAAGCACCGATAATGGCAATGTAATAATCAGCGGGAACGTTCATCAGTACATTTCCAGATACCAGAATCCCCGTGTTGCCCACCAGCTTCGTCTGATTGGCATTTAGGTCTAGGCGATATTGGTTGTTTTGATTGGAATAAACGGCATTTCCGCTCACTTGACCAAAAGTGATTTGGCAAATTAATAAGATAACTAGGGTAAATAGATTTTTCTTTTGCATTATTTTTTTTCTATAAAACTAGCTGGTTTGATCGCACTATGCCTTAAAAATGCTTGCAAAAGCTTGGTAAAACGAGTTACAATCGTTTTACAAGGACTTGATTCCTTAAAATTGGTGGAGAAAGATGATCTAATAGATGATTCAAGGACAGTTAGTTATTGAAGTACCAATACAACTTATTTTACTTATTAACTTGCTTCCTCTTTTGAACCGTCTTTTCGTTACTCAATACTGATCAAAATCTAACACCATGTAGTGGAAAATTAATTTTGTCTTAGTACTTGAGTTGTTCTATTTTGTCACAATTTCATAGCGTGCATACGAAGATGAGATCAAAAGATACGATCAGTAAACTATTATTTGATTTGTCTTGGTACTTAAGTACTAAGTATTTACATTAGCAGTGAACTAAAAAAACGGCGAAAACTCATTTTATGGATTATAATGTTTTAGATCAAGAAAAACCAGAAAACCTCAAGTTGGTTCCCGCGTCCAAAGTAAAGCGATTCTTTAACTTGATTCTTGATCAATTAGCGATTAGCTTTTTCTATCTTTTAATGGTAAATAGCCTAGGGATGTTTAGTGCCGTGGATTTAACTAAGCTTGACCAAGATCCGTTGTCACTCGATTTGATGACGAATCTTACCTCTATTCTTACTACGGCGATTTTATATTGTCTTATGGAAGGTTTGCTAGAAGGCAAAACGATCGGTAAATACCTCACGCGTACGCGCACCGTTAATTTGGATGGCAGTGTTCCAGAATTAGAAACCATTCTCAAGCGTTCTTTTCTACGTATTATTCCTTTCGAACCCGTTTCTTTTTTGGGCGATCATCCGGGTGGCTGGCACGATCGCTGGAGTGATACAATGGTGATCGACGAAGATTTATCCGATCCAGCGCCTTCAGGATACGTGTAGAAAGCATTTCTCTTGGTTGTTCAATTTTTTAGCGGTGGGGACTCTTTTTAGAAAAATGTAGATGATAAGGTCTGGTCTAAAACAAGCTTTTATTCCTCATATATTAATTAGGCATCAAGCATTTGCGCTTGATTTGTAGGCTAGTTATTGTAATTTTGCTATCTTAGAATCAGTAAAGATATACCAACTCCAAAATTCTACAGCAAAATGGAAGACCCCGAAGACAAGATTAAGCATGCGGATAAGCACAAATCTTATACACGTGATATCTACCAAGTCATTGATAGTGAAAAAGAATATCTCCGGATTCGTCGACAAACACTCAATGAGCGAGTAGATGAAAATAAGCGTAAACTTCCCGACGAGATCAATCAAGATAATACTTGGGGATTATGTATCTCCGGTGGTGGAATCCGTTCGGCGACCCTAGGCTTGGGAATGATGCAGGCACTCATGAAAAACAACCTTTTTCGACTTTTCGATTATATGAGTACTGTTTCTGGAGGTGGATACATTGGTTCTTGCTTGAGTTCTATGCTCAGTAATGAGTACCAAGAAGTGAATAAGTTTGAAAAAACGAATCCCAATGCAAAAGAAGTAACGGACGCCATTACCGCTAAGGAGCGAGCAGAAGGGATTCGGATGGTACGGTATGATAAATTTAAACCTGAAAAATTAGGGGTGGATGCGGACGATTCTCCCTTTGTTGGTCATCGAGGATTAGCGGGAAAAGAATATACGCGTTCTAAGTATTCTGCTTTCGAAAAATTAAGTCTTAACGTTCGAGATCAATTACATCATTTTCGGCGCAATGGAGAATACCTCACGCCGGATAAAGGCTTGTTTAGTTGGGACGTCATGCGTTTAGTAGGAACACTATTCGCTGGGGTTTGGCACCATTTCCTTTTATTTTTTCTCTTTCTAATTATTGTAATTTCTGGTTATTATTTAATCTTCCAATTTATTTCTGGCGGCGAATATCCTTCGGTAATTTTTAATGGTAATAGTGACCAATATCCGATAACGGCAATTGTTACCTACTGGATTGAGGAGGTAATGAAAAAGCCTGTGACCGAAATATTTAAAACACTGAGTTATTATATTGTCTTGCCAATTGGTTTAATTATCATCGGTTTTATTTTTGAAGTTTGGATGGTTTACAAAGTAGAAGATCAAGTCAAAGTGATCAAAAATGATTTGGAACGAGAAAAGGCGGGAGAAAAGACGGAGGCGGATGAAGATATTCAACGCTTTGCAGGGTCAGATTTAGAACGCCATTTTTCTTCGCCGATGATTGGTAAACTATTTTTGCCCGGTCTGTTTTTGGCACCGACGATTTCTATTATTCTTGCGTTGATTTTCCAAATTTTTGACATTTGGAACTTTAGCTCTCGGGACGGATATTGGTTACTGTTTGTGTTACCATTTACCCTAAATTTAGGAATGGTACTCGGAGCTTTATTTGCAATTCCCGTTCGAGATCGGAGATGGAAGTTCGGTTATGGAAGAATTTTCCGTTCTTTTTATAGTGGCATTCAGGGAGCTTCTTTCTATGGACTTTTAATTTCCATTTTAATCCCAATCGGTATTCTTACCTTATTTTCCACTTTTTTTGATCGCCGTTTGATCATTGCGCTCATTACCGTCGGAGTTAATTATAAAATTGCCAGTTACTTTATTGGGAAGTCGGGAATGATGAATAAAATCGCGAAGGTACTACTCAAGCCGCTGTTGTATTTATCTATTCTTCTTTTCGTAGCAATGAGTTTTTCTGCAATTTTTTCACTCATGATGGAATTAGAACTCACCGTTCCTGCATCCGCGCGCGGCGTTTTTCTTGGCGAAGCGTACGTCAATCTTTACGCCTTATACATCCTTTTAACAGCGGCGATTTGTTTTATCATGTTGGGCTATTTATCGAATTCGAATAAATTATCCATGCACTACTTTTATCGCTACCGACTAACCGAAGCTTTTTTGAAAACGGATGCGATGATTGAACGACCGATGTCTGATGGACACCGTCAGCAAGGCACACCTTTAGTCAATGTTCGGAATCATGATAATCTTCGGTTATACCAAACAGGAGACATTGGGGAAGGCAAAAACGTAAAGCACATTGCGCCGTATCACATTATTATTGGCGCCATTAATTTATCCGGTTCTAATGATCTGATGCGTCGTCGGATGAAATCAGAACATTTTCTTTTTACCAGAAATTATATTGGTTCTAAAAGTACAGGATACGTCAAGTCTAAAGAATTTGCTAAAGGGGAAGTCAAACTGGCGACGGCAATGACGATCTCGGGAGCGGCTGTTTCCTCTCAAATGGGAGGAATGACCTTCGCTGCCCAAGCTTTTTTTATGACTTTATTTAATTTGCGAACGGGATATTGGCTGGATAATCCGTGGTTTTATAGTGAAGAAAACGCACCACGTCATCCCTCAAAAGTACATCGTTTATTTTTGCGGATGGGGGAGTGGATTCACAAAGATTGGACGTTCTGGCCGTATTATCTTTTTCAGGAATTAATGGGGAAAGTTTCGGCGCGTGAGCGAAGAGTCAACGTTTCGGATGGTGGTTTTACGGGGGATAATCTAGGCTTAATTCCATTGTTGCAGAGAAGGTGCAATCGAATCGTTGTCTGTGATTTTGAAGAAGATGGTGGGTATCAATTTGGTTCACTCAATCATGCCATTCGCATGGCTAACGTAGAATTAGATGTACAAATCGAAATTAACCTTGATCCATTATTACCCAAAATAGTGGAAGGTCAAAATTATTCGCTCAGCGAAAAAAGCGTCGTTTTAGGGAGGATTTCTTATCCTAAAACAGAACGGTATGCCGCTACCGAAGGCTTGCTCATTTATCTAAAGTCTTCTGTAAGTAAAAGAAATGTAGAGGAAGCCATCAAAGAAGAAAATTTTGAAGATATACCAGTAAGTGCCCTTAATTTCTTAAAAGCACACCCTGATTTCCCACACCAATCTACTGCCGATCAATTTTTTGATATTGCTCAATTCGAAGCACACCGCACAATGGGCAAACACATTGGAATGGAAGCAGCTCATTACATTAAAAAAGCCTGGAAAGATAATTCTTTAGAAATGAAAATAGACGTTCCCAAAAACGATCCTGACGTAAAAAATTAATTTGCATTGGGAAGTGCTTTGGACAAAAGCAACTCATAGATTAAAGTTTACAAAGGATATTGTTCATCGTTGTTATTGAAGGTATCGCACTGCTAACGCTTAGTAAAGAATTGGACTTTCTATTCCGAAGTAGTACAAAAAATCCTTTATATCAGGGACTCAAATTTTGTAGACTACCCTTGAATATATTACTTGAATATATTATTCTTTACCTCTATAAGAATTATTTTTTGATAAAATCCCAGCGGGATGAAACCTTCGTGAAAAATAGGAACCCAGTGCCATTAAAGTGTCGTAGGTACGAAATCATTCTCTTGCTGACTTAGTATTTTATTACCATTCTTCGCAGCTTGCAGGTGCCATGTTTTACCTTAAGATTACTCCCACTGTTTACTTTTTTAAAATAAAAGGTGCTCACCAAGCAGCATTTTTAACACTTGATGTATCTATCTTATATCATCCTTAGCGCATGTTTAAACTTTCATGGTTGAGCGAAAGGGAGAAAATTTAATGCTGAATGAGGCGAAAACCACAGGCGATGCCGTAGCATCGGCGAGGATTTTTAACGAAATGCAGGATTAAATTTACCGCCTGAAGTCAATTGATGGAAATTTAAACATATTCTTGAATCCTTGAAGATTTACTAATACCTCAACTTTTCTTATGAAAACGAAACTCCACCTCCTATTACTCGGTTTTTTCCTTTTTGCTAGTCTCCATCTTGTTCATGCGCAATGCGTAATTAATGATGCGGGTATTGTTTATCAATGCCAAGAAAATAATCCTTGGGATCCCAATGATGATACTTTTACTTTTACCCTGAATCCAACGGGAACAGGACTAGGATCAAGCTATTTTATCGAAGGAGGTTTCGCTTTTGGAGAATATGACTATGGTGGTCCATCAGGTCCTTTTGGCCCTTTTCCAGTGAATGGTGGTCCACAAGGCACTGAGGTCTTTTTCTATTTATACGAAGACGCATCAAACTGCAATGGTTTATCCGTAGTTGCTTATCCTTCAGCGTTGTGTTTTAATTATATCGAGGGACCAGAATTATTGTGTGCAGGAGAATGTGCTACTTATACTCCCTCTTCTTTAGATCCCAATGCCAATGCATTTTACTTCTGGGAAACGACAGATGGTATCGTCTCTACAGAAACTTTCTTTACCACTTGTTTTCAGGGGCCCGGTGTTTATAATATTTATTTAACCACTTTTGATTCTTTGCAACAGGAAGAAATGGATACTTTTTTTGTTTTTGTAGAAGATTTTTATACGCCCGAAATCAATTCGAACTCCACAACAACTTGTCCCGGCAATGGTGGGAATTTTGACTGTGATCAAGTTTGTGCGAATAGTCAAATTACTTATTCGGTTGACGGACCAGGTGGAGGCAACGCTGCGATTTGGAATGTTTCAGGTGCAGAATCTTTCGAGGACTTTGGAAGTTATATTGTCGTCAATTGGGGCGCCGCAGGCAATGGTGTGGTTAACGTAGAGACCTTTTCAATTACGGGTTCTTGTGGAGGTTTTAACTCACTTTGTGTCAATATTATAGAAAATCCAATTGCCGAAATCAAATCAAATCCTCCGGTGGTAAATGGCATCGTAGAAATTTGTGAAGGTCAAACTTTATTTTTAGAAAACCTCAGTAGTGGTGCATCTAGTTACTTTTGGGATTTTGGTAATGGAATGACTTCTACCGATGTAGATCCCACAACGGTTTATACCACAGAAGGAACTTACGAAGTAACTTTAATCGCTTACAATGATTGCCTCTGTAGTGATATTACGAAGATTACGGTCAACGTAGAAGATGCCATTAGTCCAGTAATTCAGTGTGTCGGAACGATTTGTGAAAACGAAACGGTGACTTACACCACGACGGCAGATTGTAGTGTTTTTAACTGGAGTATTAGTAGCAATGGTACCATTACCGATGGTGGTGGAACGAGTGATAATTCGATTACCGTAGATTGGGGGCTCGGTCCCGTCGGAACGATTGAACTCCTCGTTGAATCTTGCAATGGAGATTATTGTATCGCACCCGCAATTGAAGAAATAGGAATTATTTCAGACGACGCAGAGATTGAAGGAAAAGAAATTGTCTGCCTCGGCGAATCAACAAATTATACGATTACACAATACGACGGTACCGATTATTTTTGGGAAGTTTCCAACTTCGGAACGATTGAATCAGGGCAAGGAACAAATTCTATTATTGTGAAATGGAATGATGGTAATTTCCCGAGTGTAAGCCAATCTGTAAAGGTAAGCTACAGCAGTTGTTACCTAGAATGTGGAGGAGAAGATACCCATACCGTTAATATTCGACCAGGCTTCTACGCAGAAGGACCCATCGAAGTTTGTAAGAACTCAACGACAGATTATATCAGTAGCACCAACCAAGGTACTTCGACATTGCTCAATGCTAATTGGGAACTAACAGCAGCGGATGGTAGTGTAGTTTGGAATGCTGCGGCAGCAAATAGCCAAGTATCCATTGATTGGAATGTTGATCCGGGACAATATCTTTTAACGGTTTTACCAGCGGATCCAACGGAAGTTTGTGAAGATCAATATACCGTAACGATTACCGTCGCAGATATTCCACCACCAGTAAGTAGTATCAACGGTGAAGATTTGATCTGCCCAGGAGAATTTTATACTTACAATGCCATTTCTGCGCAACCTGAAAATAACTTTGAATGGACGTTTACGGATGGAAGTGGAGTCGTTACGGTTTTAGGAAATCCAGTGAATCACGCTTGGGCAAATACTGGACCGTACGTCATTTCTGTTGCTCAAATTAGTAGCACCGGACTTGCTTGTAAGTCTGACCCCATTTCCCTCAACGTAAATGCTATTGCTGATTTTACCTTAGCAGGAACAGATGAACTTTGCCAAGAAGAAATTGGACAATACACTGCGACAGACTACGATAATGTTGAATACGAATGGACCATTGATCCAACGGACGCCGGAACGGTCATTGCGGGGGATAATTCTGCTACGGTTGATATCTTATGGCACAAAAGTGGACCGGCGACGGTTACTGCAGCACTATGTGGATTGAGCAAACAAATGGCTGTTACCGTAAATGCGCTACCAGAACCAACAGTGAACTTTCCCGCTGCGCTTTGTCCTGGAGCTACGGCTGCGGTGAGCACGAATTTAGTTTACGATGCTTACGTTTGGAAAAATGAAAACGGAGGCATTGTCTCGACGATGGCGAATCCTTCGTTGAATGGTGGATATTATCAAGTAGAAGTAACCGATGCAAACGGTTGTAAAGAAGATACGACTTTCTACATCGAAACTTTACCCTTACCAGTAATTTCAATTTCTACTCCCGGAAGCACCGGATACTGCACAACGGTTGATCCTTTGACCATTTACGCAGTAGATACAGACGCAGGTTATACCTACGATTGGTATAAAGATAATGTTGCTTTGGGGGTTACTACTTCTTCGTTATCCGTTAATGATTTTGGAAATTATCGTGTCATTGTAACGGATGAAAATGGTTGTACCAATAGTTCTAATACTATTAATATTTTTGAATACTGTGGCCCTTTAAGCGGAGGAACCTGCACAGGCGGAAGTTGTAATTTACCACAAGATTGCCCCGGTACGGGATTAATTCAATTCGATATTCAATCGACGAGTGAATGTAATGTTTCTAACTTTATCAATACTTCTACGAGCTTTATTCCTGGAACGTTTACTTGGAATTTTGACGACCCGGGAAGTGGCATTAATAATTCTTCGAATTTAGATAACCCAAGTCATACTTATTCTAATGCAGGTTTTTACAAAGTACTTTTATACGGTAAAGTACCAACGGCAACTGGAGAAGCTACTTGTTGGCTAGTGAATGTAGATACCGTTTTAGCGGTAGCAGATTTTGACGCAGAGTTGGCTTGTGCCGGTTCTACCATCAAGTTGGAAGACTTATCAACTTTTATTCCTGGGTTGACCAATATTACAAGCTGGTCTTGGAATTTCGGTGATCCTTTAAGTGGGATTGATAATACCTCAAACCTACAACACCCATCACATATTTTTACAATAGATGGTACTTATACGGTAAGTCTCACCATTACAGATGCAACTGGTTGTACTTCCACCAAAACGCGTGATATTACGGTTCATCCTCTACCAGTAGTTAGCTTCCCTCAACCAGTGATTAATTGTGAAGGTACTGCGATGCAATTTGATCTAGTGGGTTCGCCTAATATTACTTACGTAGAATGGGATTTTGGTGATCCAGCAAGTGGTGCAGCAAATCGTTCTGAACAAGAAAATACCTTTCACATTTTTGCAGCACCGGGTAATTATACCGTTACCTTGACGGCACAAAATATTTATGGTTGCCAAGATGTATATACCGATGTCATTGTAGTGGAACCGAACGGCCTAAATGGTGATATTAGTTTTAGCAATGCTTCTCCCATTTGTGATGGAGATTCTACGACGCTAACGGCTCCCACGGGCGGCATCGAATGGCTTTGGTCAACGGGTGCTCAAACGGAAAATATTACGGTGAGCGATGCGAATGTATATCAAGTAACAATTACGAATAGTGAGGGTTGTACTTACGTCCCCGGAAAAGCAATCGTTGATGTAATTGCTGCACCTACAACGGAAATTAGAGCAGTCACTTACAATGATTACGGTCAGCCAATTGGATACAGTTATTTAAATTATACCATTTGCGAAGGAGATGATGTTTACTTGCAAGTGGAAGATAATGCGCAGTATACTTTCTCTTGGTCTAATGGCGAAGTAGATGAAACGGAAATTGTCTTTTCTGAAGAGCGTGGGAATCTATTGGTTGCGGGAACTTACGATTTTTCAGTAACGGTAACGGATAATGATACCGGTTGCTCAGATATCGAAGGTCCTTTCCAAGTCGTTGTGAATCCTACACCGGTCGATGTGACGATTAGTTCGTCGGTAGCCCTACCAATTTGTGGCAATACACCAACGACGCTCTCTGTTGATAATCCCAACGCGGCTTTCGATTATGTTTGGAGCAATGGGGTGACGGGAACTAGTTTGTCTACTTCCTTACCCGGCGCTTACTACGTAACGGCAATCAATAGTTTTGGCTGTGAAGCGGAAAGTGATCGGATTATCATTAATGCTGGACCAGACATTAGAAGAGTTCCCGGTGGTTGTTTTACTCGCTGTAATCCAGATACGATTTGTTTGCCAAGTATGCCTAGTGTCGTCAGTTTCCAATGGTACTTAGATGGTGTGGCAATTCCTGCACCGGAAGGAACAGTTGCTGATTTAATTGCGACGCAGAGTGGCGATTACCACGTAGTCATGGTGGATAATATTGGTTGTGTTACCGAGTCTGGAATCCTTAGCTTGGAACTATTAGATGGCTACGGAACTTTTGAAGGTACCGTTTATTTTGATGTGAATGGCAATGGGATTATTGACGCAGGAGATACGGAAATGAGTGACGTTGATATTCAGCTTACCGATAATACGGGGGTACTAGATACAAAGACGACGGACATGGATGGTTTCTACAATTTCCAAAATATTTTATCTCAACCCTATACTTTGATATTGGATACGACGAGCATTCCTAGCTACTACGGTGTAAATCCAATTGCGGTAGATTCGCAGTTAGTAGGCTGCGACGATTTAGAAGAAATTAATTGGTTGGTCTACCTAGATTGTCCGACACTTTTGGATACAGTATATCTTGAAACTTGTCCGAACGAACCAGTAGTATACAACGGTACGACTTTGTCCGCAAATACAGAAACGCCTTTTAACTTTGTAACGAACTATGGTTGTGACTCGATGGTGTTAGTCATTGTAGAAGACTTAGGTTCTGGCGCGGGTAGTACGCTTAGCCTACAAATTTGTACGGGCGGTACGACGACTTACGAAGGAGTAGATCTATCTCCGGGCGACGTAATGGATTTTACCTTGAAAAATCAATTTAACTGTGACTCTATTGTAACGGTAACGGTTGCTGAAATTCCAGTGATAACGACACAACTCACGCTTAATACTTGCGAAGGAAATAGCGTCACTTACGAAGGCTTCGACATCGAAGCAGGAACAGAACGTTTGGTTGAGTTAGAAGGATATCTAGGTTGTGATTCTTTAGTCAATGTAAAAGTAGAGGCTTTCCCAACGGCCGATTTTGATTTGAATACGAACTTAACTTGCTGGAACGAAAATGCAGGAGAAATTGTCGTAGCAAACCTCACTAGTGGAACGGGACCGTTTGAATATTCTTTGGATGGCGTGAATTACCAAGCTGATCCACTATTTGAAAACTTAAAAGGTGGTCAGCAGATGGTTTCCGTGCGAGATGCAAATGGTTGTGTGGTAGAAAAAGAAACTACCATTAGTGAAGTTTCACCGCTCACGGTTACAAATGATAATACCATTTTCCCTTGCTCCGCAGAAAGCGTAGAACTAGCAGTTTTAGCCGTAGCAACCAACTCCGCAGGAATTAGTTACAACTGGATTGATGGAGACACCGATGCTACGATGGAAATCAATGCTCCCGGTCGATACTGGGTGGCGCTCACGAATGAATGTGAAACGGTGCAACATACGATTGATGTACCCTTAGCAAAAGATGACAATACGGAGTTTTTATTTTTTCCGAATGTTTTCTCTCCGAATGATGATGGGAATAATGACTTATACGGCGCCTTACCGGCGAATGATGTAATCGTTTTAGCCTTTGATCTTCAAATTTTTGATCGCTGGGGGAATCTCGTATTCATGTCGAATGATGTGAGTAAGCTTTGGGATGGAAAATACAAAGGCGCCAGATCAAGTAGCGGCGTTTTCATCTGGAAAGTAAAAGCGACGATTGAAAGTTGTAACCGACAAATTGAGCTCGTCAAAAATGGAGATTTGACCTTACTGAGATAAGAAGAAATTTAAGACTATAAAAATAGGGATTAACTGCTATTAATTTAGTATTGTCAAGGGATGGATCTAGTATTCATCCCTTGTTTTTTGGTTTAAACAACTTTAGCCGATACCGCTGTTAATCCAATTTTTGCAACCAACTCAAAATACTTTTTCGTAATTCTTGGTCAAGGTAGACCCAACTACCCGCATCGAGATGAGAGCCTTCGTTAATGATAAACTCGGTCAACAGGGCAGCATTGTTTACTTTAAATTTTTCAATAAAATTATAAGCAGAATCAAAAGGAACGAAACCATCTTTTGTGCCGTGTATAAAGAGAACGGGAAAGTGTTCGTTGGGTTGTAGGTAATTGATTGGATTCGCTTGCTGAAACATCGGTGCTTTGCGTTTGCCCGTGAAGTCTAAGAGTGGAAAACTATCTCGCATACCATTAAGATCCAATGGCGCTCCGCAGAGAAAAATACCCGCAAACATTTTTTGCGATAAGCCAATCGCCGCTAAACGTGCTCGATCGTAGCCCAGTAAAGCTACGAGGTTACCGCCTGCCGACATCCCACCGAGTACAATTTTGTGTTCCGCCAAGGAAAATTTAGGAAGGATTTCTAGTACTTTTTGTAAACAAGCTGAAAGGTCTTCGCGGATCGCTTGATACTTGTACTTTGGTGCTCTCCGGTAAGAAGGCATAATCACGGGATAGCCTTTTTCTAAAAATACTTTGGCATTGGCCTTAAAAAGCTCGGGACTACCTGCTCGCCAGCCACCGCCGTGGTAATAAAGGATAAGCTTGTCTTTGATCGCAATCTCCTTTTCCGGCATCATTAAAATAAAATATTGCTTGGGATGATCGCCAAAGTTAAACCGCAAAGTTTTGATATGTCCTACGGAGATGCGCGCCGTTTGGAACCAATAAGGGATAAGGTTAAGTGCTTCGCGTAATTCGATGGTAGTGAATAAAGGCATAGAGGAAATGAACTAAGGAATAGACAAAAAAATATGATGTGCAGGCTTTTATTCCTCCACATCATACCCTTATTTATGATTATGTTAAATTTTGTCTTCGCACAAAAAATAGCTAGACAAATTCCCAACCTGTTTGTGATTAGTCACACTCATATTGAAAAATATAAGTTTTTCCATTTGGATCACTAGCCGTAGCTTGGAAACCATTACTACTGAAAGCATTATTAGAAAAAGTAGCACTTTCGATCGTACCATTATCATCAATTGATTCAGATTTTACCTCATTATTAAAATGGAAAAAAGGTTGACCTAAAGCCAGGCTGTAAGCAAAAGCTTGATTATGCGTAAGACCAGTGACGATGCCTTTTCCTGTACCAAAAGTATATTGGTGGACATCTTGAAAAATAGGGTCGGTCCAAGTCAGCGCATTGCCATTTGAGTCAAAACTGTAGTTTAAGGTTTGGTCTCCACCCAATCCCGTACGCAGAACGGTAGTAACATAACCATTGCTATCGTAAGTTGGTGTAAAAACGTAGCGTTCGCTTACGTTAGGTGCTTCCCCCCAATTTTGGGAAACGGAAGCAATTTTATCTCCATTATAAGTGAAAACATTTTCTACGCGTGGCGTAAAATTATCGGAAGGCAAAAGGGCATTGGTAACGTTGCCATTGGCATCGTAGCTAAATTCGTAGGTTTGTAATCCCGCCTCAGTGATTCTTCCATTTGAATTGTAAGTGATATCAAATAAACCTAAAGAAGTCGTAGGGTCTAATTCTAACGAAACAGAAGATAGCGGACAAGTTTTGGTTGGCGTAGCTTCGTCATCATCACTTTTACAGCCAGCGATTAACAAACTTACGAGTAAAAGAGCGGATAAACATTTTTTTAATTGCATTGCAGGTATTTTTTTTAAACTTTAAATTATTTTTTGCACTGCAAAGCTATACACTTTCAAACATATAACAAAATTTAATACGCCGACATAAAATAAAAGAAGCCTTTAATAAGAATTGTTGTATGTGCTACCGTGTATTTGAATACCTATTCTGTTTCTTCTTCCTCGCCTTGCATGCCCATAAAAGTATTAAACAAGTGATCATTGGTAATTAAGCAGCCCTGCTCCATCATTTTATATAACTCGGCAGAACGATTTGGGTCGTATTTTTTCTCAGCTTGGTACATTCTTAGTCTCGCCCCGGAAGCTCGAAGTTGAGTAATCATTTCCTCTGGGGTTTGATTTTTGGTAAAATCAAGTGTTGACTTTCCTTCGACGGTAAGCCCGACCATCACCATTTTATCTGCTTGGCAGTGAAAAATATTGAGCCCTTGCTTTGATCGATGTTCTAGGTATTCAATCTTTTGTAAGGTTTTCTCAAATACGATATCGCTAAAAATATCAATTAGCCCTTCGGCTTTCACAGGGTCTTCGGCTTTGATTTTTTGCCAATCGTCGGCCGTAATGGTATTAGAGGAGAGAAAATTAACGAATTCAGTTTTCAATTCTTCGAGTTCTTCTTGATCTAAACGACGGTATTTCATAAAAATAATTTTACTTGATTTGAAGCTGCGAAGATAAAAAATAGCTACTTATTGGTCGATGAATCCCAAGGAAACATTTATTTTTTCGTAAAATTGTGTTTCTTTTGAGATTTGTGGTTGCTTTTTTAGCACCGTTGAATCAATTTATAATCATGCTCAAATCACCATCATGTTTAATAATTTAACGCCCGGTCACTTACTCAGATTTCTTGTTTGGGCGATTTTTGGCTTGACGGGAGCATTCGTGGTAGAGCATTTTTTGTTGGGACAAGCCATTCCTTACCTCAGTTTATGGCTTTTTGCCTGTTTAGTACTCGCCTTGCTATTTTTGATTTATCGCAAATTAGTCATCAATTTCAACGTACAAAATCAACTCGTACGCGATAGTTTTGCGCAAGTTTCTCCCTTACAGTATTTACACCAAGTTTTGCCATTGCGCAAAGCATTGCCTTCCATGCGTGGTTACGTCGCATCTCCCGATTTTTTAGCGATTTTAGCGGATTTAGTACTAACGAAAAAAACGAAGACTATTGTTGAATGCGGCTCTGGCGTTTCTACGATCGTCAATGCTTATTTATTGGAAAAGCTCAACGCTGGGGGACATATTTATTCCTTGGACAACGATGCGCACTACGCGGGCATTACGCGAGATAATATTGCTTACCACGATTTATCCGATTGGGCAACGATTGTCCACGCACCGATTCAGGGCTTTGCTTTAGGAGAAGCAACTTGGAAATGGTACGCAACGGATTTTTTAAAGAATCTTCCGACCAGTATTGATTTGATTGTAGTAGACGGACCACCTTCTACCTTACAAAAAAATGCGCGTTACCCTGCGTTACCACTTTTATTTGATCGTTTAAGTCCGAACGCTTGTATTATCGTCGATGATTGTAATCGCAGCGAAGACAAAGCCAGTGTGGAACGTTGGCTCAAAGAATATCCTGATTTCTCCGCCCAATGGTATTTTACGGAAAAAGGAACTTACGTATTGACACGGAACTAAGGCCGTTTCTTTTTGTGTAAAAGGTTTTAATCGAATCCGCTGCTTTTCATTGCTGGAAAGTGAAACCTCTTATAACACACTTTCATAAAATAAGTGTATTTAAACTAACCGATTTTAAACGATTTCCTCGTTTAATACTAGAATTTGGCACTACTTTCTATCTTTCTTTTACTAGAACTGTTACTTTTTGTATCTTCTGTATTATGAAAATAAAAACTTCAATATGAAAATGAAATTCATTACAACCAGCTTATTCGCAACTTTATTTTGTTTTACCTTAACTTTTCAAAGTTGCCAGAATAACCCAACTTCTGATCTCGCCAGTATTGATCCGACTCCAGCAGCAAAACTAGCCGAAGATAATCTTTCCTTAGCCGCTTTAATCAATCCTCCTTTTCAAGATTTAGGAGTGGCTTATGAGCAATTTAAACTAAACACATCGGAAGCACAAAACTTAGCATTAACCAATGGCACGACCATCGAAATTCCTGAAGCTGCTTTCGTCTACGAATCGGGCGAACCGGTAGAAGAAGATGTTTTACTCGAGTATCGAGAATTTCACGACGCTGCGGATTTAATGACGAGTGGTATTCCAATGGCCGTACAAAAAGAAGATGGCACCGAAGATCATATGCAGACGGCAGGAATGTTTGAAATTAAAGGCCGAGTAGGAGATCGGGAAGTTCAAATAGCGCCAGGAAAATCTATTAATGTAAACCTTGCCTCGCGGGTTGATGATGGTCAGGAGTACGATCTTTGGTACTTAGATCCAGCGGCTAATAATTGGGATAATCGAGGTTTATCTACGGTTTCTCCAAACACCAATCAAACAAAAGCGGAACGAGATTTAAGCAAAAAGAGACCCGTCGCTCCCGTCAAGCCCGTCGCTTACGCTAAAACAAAACCAGTTTTAAATTTTGAAATCAATTACGATGCTTTTCCTGCGCTCAAAAATATGAAAGGCATTTTATGGCAATTCACTGGAAAAGATCAAGCCGACGCGCCAGAAAATAATCCTTGGGTTTTTGAAGAAAAGTGGGACTTTGTAGACTTACAAAAAGGAGCGGATGCAAATTCTTATCTCATGGTATTATCGAATACCGACAAAAAATATAAAGCCACCGTTAGCCCTACGAGAAAAGGGGATGATTTAGTTGCTGCCCTTGAAGATTATAATCAAGCAGTAAGTACGTACAAAGCAAGTTTGATGACCTATGAAGAAAAAGCGGCTGCTTTAGCTCAACAAGAGACCTATACTCGTACGTTTTCAATTCAAGAAATGGGCGTTCACAATTGCGATTTAATTATTCGCTGGCCAGGTGCAATGGCTTTTGAAGCGGATATTGATTTAGGGGAAGGTGTTTTACCAGTAATCAAAGAACAAGCGGTTCTTTATCTTGTAACGGGAGAGGGCAGAAGTGTGATTCGCTACAATGGTAGAAACTTGAAAAGATTCATGTTTTCTCAATCGAAAGACAATTGCTTAGTTGCCGTTTTACCAGACAACAAAGTTGCTACTTTCTCACAGGAAGATTTCAAAAAACATAGATTGGAGTTGAATGCTGCGGTCAACAAGCGTTATACTTTCAAGATGAAAATGGAAGCACAAAAGATGGAAACCCTCGCAGATGTTCAAGCTTTAATTGACAAAATTAGCTAATTATTACAGTGATTACCTAAAGTCCTTCTGTTGCCTTGTTGCAATAAGAAGGATTTTATTTTATGGTTAAGCGCAAGGTGCTCTGCTTAACAATCTGAAACAACTTCCTTATTTGAAAGCGTCAACACAAAACTAATGCGGCAGTATTTATTATGCTTTTTTCTGCTTACCATTTTTGCTGACTTACAGGCTCAGCCTAATGCGTTATTTCCTATTCGTCAAGCACATAAATGGGGAATGATTGACGCTGCGGCGGAATTGAAAATTCCCCCGAAGTACGATGCAATTGCGGATCAAGATTTCTATCAATGGCTTCGTCGCGATACGACTACTTTACGGTTGCGAAAAGTTTTGTTGGATCAAAAAATTGGCTTAGTTGATTACGCGGGTACCGAAATTATCCCACCTAATTTTCAAGACCTTAGACCTTTCGGGCGGAAGTTCATCGCAGCTAAAATTGATTCTTTGGAAGTGGCCTACAACTTGCAAAATGAATTAGTCGTTTCAACGCCCTATAAAAAAATTGCTTGGCTCGAAGAGAACTATTTTGCGGTTCATCACAATGGCCTTTGGGGCGTATACGAAGGGAAAGGAGCTTGTATCATAACACCACAATTTAAAAAGATTAAGAAGGTCAAAAGACTGCGTGCGAAAAATTACTTTTTTCAAGCGGCTAAGCATTCGGATGCCAAGCACTGGGCGTTGTATCGTAAAAATGGAACAATGATTTTGCCCGAAATTTTTGAAAAATACCTCGTCATCAATGATCGGTTTATTGTCGCAAAACGGGAGGAGCAAGGCTTTGGCGCGTGGGATAATGAAGGAAAAGCTATCTTAGAAGAAGTCTGGAAAGGCGTACATTTTATTCCAGAACATTTCGTCAAATTAACGGATGAAAAAAATGTTAAACATCTTTTCGTTTTAAGTCAAAATGCCTTGCTGGATTCTGAAATTGAGTATACTGATTTTCGCAAAGGAAGACCAGGTTACGTACGGTCGGTGAAAGGAAAATTAGTGGGATTGATTGATAGCGTTGGGCGAGAAGTTTTATTACCGGAATATCGAGCGATCGAATACGCAGGACTGGAAGATTTGTATTTTGTACGGAAGGGGAAATGGGCCATGTTTAGTATAGCAAAAGACAGCATGCTTACGCGAATGGAATATGATCGAATTAGTCCATTCAAAGAAAATGTTGCCGTGATCGTTAAAAATCGACTGTTTGGTTTGATGAATCCTCAAGGGGAAGTAGTCGTCGCACCGGAGTATACCGATTATCAACGAGAAGATAACTTTGTGAAATTCTTCAAAGGCAATGAACTGACGATGTTCGAATTAGACGAGGAAGGGAATATTTTAAGTAAAGAATATTACGGTGAAACATTTACCCTTAAAGTTGGCTTTGACTTGGTCAATGGACCAGATTTAACGGTAGATACGACTGCAGTAAGTGGAGAGAATATTTTTGTCAATGGTCAGGGCGTGCGAGATTATAGTTTGCAACAAAATAGTAATTTGTGGTGGAGAGAAAACGAAAAAACACGCCGTTGGGGCTTGATGAACTTAGAGACGGAGGAAGTTGTGATTGAGCCTATTTATCGCAACATTGGTTACGTTGGCAGCACAGATTGGACGATTGCTTTTAACGATACCCGTTATATTACTTGTCCGTTAGCAAAATTAACGGCTCATCCTTTCCGTGCGTTACAATCCAAAGCGATTTTTAGTCACCAGCAAGAACGGTTTCTAACTGAATTTGACATCATGGGCATTCGCTATGCTGATTTTGAATCGGGGAATCCTATTGCTTCTTTTATTGATGAAAATGGTCGTTTTGGACTGATAGATAAAGCGGCAAAAGAGCTAGTAGATGAGCAGGGAAAACCATTGCGCTTTAGTTACATCGGTGCTTTTCGAATGGGAAAGGCAAGGGTGGCGATTGAAGGAATAATTGGTAAGGTCAAAGAGCAAGCAGATGAAAAATTGGCTTTTGCAACGATTACCAATTTTGTGAATGCCTATCATCTTAACGGGAAAGAACGTGCTTATCCCAACGAGGAATTATTTGTTCGTGGTGGAAAATGGGGCTACTTGGATACCTTGGGGAATTTAGTGATTGATGCTGTTTACACTTATGCGAATAACTTTGGAAGTGATAGTTTGGCGATTAATCGCATGGGAGATTTTTGGGGCGTGATTAACGAAGCCAACGAAACGATTTTAGATTTTGAGTATACGAGTATTATTCGTTTTGACAATGATCGGTTTAAAATTGCCAAGAAAACTAGTAAATCTATTTTCTACAATACGATGGGCAAAGAGATTATCGGATTGAAGTACGATCGTTTTGGACGGAAGTCGGAAAACTTAATTCGAGTTAAAGAAGACCAATATTGGGGATACGTAGATGAATTGGGGAACGAGAAAATTCCTTGCCAATACGACGAAGCTAAAAACTTTCAAGATGGTTTGGCTGCGGTACGACAAGGTCAGTTTTGGCATTTTATCAATAGTAGGGGAGAAGTGGAAGTTGATTTGTCGGGCATCGCACCGAAGGTCAAAGTTAAAGATGTTGGTTATTTTAAAGATGGCTTAGCTTGGTTTCAAGCGGGCGATAAATTTGGTTATTTTGATCGACAAGGAAACGTACAACTCGCCGCAAGATTTAAAAAAGCTTACGATTTCTGTGATGGTGTCGCTTCGGTGCTCACCGAGAAAGAATGTGGGTTGATTGACCGAACTGGGAATTATATTTTAGCGCCTGGCAAGTATAGCTACATCGGTCCTTTCAATGTTCATGGCTTGGCGATGATCAAAGAACAGTATGACGGTTGGGTTGGGTTAGTGAATACCAAGGGAGAAATTGTTACGCCCATTAAGTATCAGCAAATTTTACCCTACAAAGATGGTTATGCCAAAGTAACCGGGATGCGTGGATTAGGAATGTTGGACGCTACCGGAAAAGAAGTTTTTCCAGCAATTTATGGAGAAATTGGTGCGATCTCAGAAGGTATGGTCGCCGTACGATCTTCCTATCGGTATACTTCTCATTATGTCAACCTAAAACACGAAAAAGTTTTTAAAGGACAACAATACGATATTGCAATGCCTTTTTCTTCGGGGCACGCCGTCATTCGAGAAGACGAGCGGAATATGGAAACGCAGTTTTTAATTAATAACCAAGGGGAGAAGGTTCATCCAGAATGGAAAGACATTATTGATGTTTACTCGGAAGGAATTTATGGCGTTTTGAAAAGTCAAAATCCTGCGAGTATCGCAAGCTACTATTTTGCGAATGAAGATGGAGAAAATATTTTTGGGAAACGGAGCTTTATGGAAATCAAAGCCTTCCAAAATAGTTTAGCTCCCGTAAAAGATCGTTACCATTGGGGAGCAATTGGCTTACACGGGCTTTATCTAATTCCTCCAAAATATAGTAGAATTACAATTTTACCTTCTGGAATGATTCAGGCTCGACCGGGCGTTATTTATGGACTTGCGGATCGAAAGGGGAAAGTATTAATTCCCGTCGCCTACGATAAGTTGGAACTCACCAATAAGAAAAAATGGTTGCACCTAGAACTGGGCGATCGCGTTGGCTACGCTGACTTTAATGGCGAATGGATTTGGGAATTGCAACGGTAAATTAAAATTGTTACCTCCAAATTTTCCTTTCGCCACTCTTAATCTATTTTAATCTATTTTAATAAACTTCTTGGATTGTTGTGTTTGATGCGTTTGTACTTTAACGAGGTAAAATCCTTTTGGTAATTGTTTGACCGCTAGTGGCAATTCGTGTGTTCCCTTCGACAAATTACTATTTTGCGTAAGCATCAATTGTCCACTCTGATTGTATAGGAATAGCTCAACGGAAGACGATTGCTGAAGCGTAAATCGTACTTTCAATTCCTCCTTCACGGGAATGGGGGCTAAAGAAAAGTCCAATTGATCCGAACTATGCTGTACCGTTTCAATCGGGTAGACGGTGCTTTTTCCATCTCGGTCAACTTGTGTTAAACGATAATAACTAAGGGATGCAGGATTTTGATCTTCGTACCGATAGAAACTTTGAGTCGGCTGATTTTCCGCTTGTTCCAAACGAGCTAAGCGTTCAAAAATAAAACCATCGGTAGACTTTTCCAATTCAAAATAGTGATGATGTAAGGCTTCGCTAATTTCCCATTGAATCAAATTGTGTTTTCCCACTGCTTTTGCGGTAAAATGGATTAAGCTGACGGGTAAGACTACTCCGAAACGATGTTGTCCTACGTTGGCTAGGTAATCTTGTCCGTATCCTTGCCACTCCGATGGCAGATAAGTATTACTTGGACCAGTAACATTTGATTTTCGAATTAAAGTCATCTCGTCCCCAAAATAACTTCCTCCACCATCTTTGACACCAATCATATCAATAATTACCGCTGTTCCATTGTCATTTTTGCTCAACGCGATTGGGTCATTACCATTAAAATTTAAAACTGAATTATTGGTAGCTAAGTTCGTTTTTGTCATTAAATCAGTATTGCTAGTATTGTCATTGGTAATCAGATAAACGCTTTGGTTAGCGAGGTTTCCAGACAAAGTCAAATTACTCCAAGTTCCACTACCATTGGTTTGTTTGAGTAAAGTATAATTACTAAGGTCAACACTATTTCCCGTAAAATTAGCGATTTCAATAGCTTTGTTATAAGAGGAACCTTCTACGTATTCCGAAATAAATAAATCACTCGCCAAACCATTATTGGTCGATACTTGCCCCAGTAAGGTGTCACTAATCGTCTGGTCGCCGTCGGCAAAATTAGCGACAACGTAGTAATAATAACTACTATCTGTCACTACATCGGAATCGGTATAATGAAGAACATCTTGATTGAGGCTGGCGACTAAACTAAAGTCAATATTGTCAACAGACCGGAAGACTTGATAAGCCGTTTCAATAACTAAATCATTCCAACTGACCTGAATTTCGTTGGTGGTAGCACTAAGGATCAGATCGGGAGTCGGATGGATGATTTCCCAAGCATCTTTAATGCGGTCTGGATAAAGAAGGAAAGGGTTGCGATTACCTTGGTACAGACCGATCGCTTCATTTCTACTGATTTCAGCGGCATCTATTGGATCAAGAATGTGCCAAGTATACAAGGTGTAAAGGTCGCCAATTAAGGAAATTGCCCCCGCTTCAGTTGGGTACATGGTATAAAAATAAAAAATCGCACGCGCCAAATTTCCTTTGTGGTCTTCTTTGGGTTCAAATACGCCCGTAGTCGATTCACTATATTGTTCAATATCAGTGGTAGGTACGTTGGATTGACTTTGATCGAGGTACATCCATTTGTCGGTGCTACTATCTTCAATCTCTCCGAAGGCCTTGTTGGAGCGCGTACTATTCCAATTCTGGTAGGTTGGGAAAAGATGGTGAATATCAGAAACCATCGGCTCCGCTTCTGCAAAGAAACTCTGCGGTACGGTATGCTCGCAATTGATCGGCGCCATTCCGATCGTACCGGCAGTTCTATCGGTATCATAAGCACGATATTCCTTATAATCAGAATAAACGCAAGTTACCGAATCCTGATGATTGTCAATGATATTGTACATATAACTCCGCGCACCGTTTACACCCGAATAACCTAGCGTATTGTGGTAGCCATCATACCAATTCGTTTTGAACCAATTCCTTAGGCTTATACCCGATAAATTACTAGGTGGAGCGACTTGGGCAGTAATGGAATAAGTCAATAGAAAAAGGAGACTAAAAAATATTGATTTTAGTGACATGGGTACTTATTTGAAAGACTTTTAAAGTTGGGAGAGTATGATTGCCGAGGGGAATGGTAGGTTACAGGTTCAAATATTGTGCCTAGCCGTAAAATCTTTTTTACTAAAAAAAAGATTGACACCAAAGGGTGGTGTCAATCCTGCAAGATAACAGTCAGAGGGTTTTGGGATTATCGTTTTTGTTCTTGGTTCTACATCTATATCGGATAAGTTTGAGAAATCTTACCCACGCAGGAAAATTATTTGTGCCGCTAACTTTTAAAGCGGGGTAGGCGTATGCGGATCAATGGCAAATTTTAATCGGCGAGCGATAGTCGTCGGCAAAAAATGGTTTTAAAAAGCGTGCTATGGAGAGAACAGAGAATATGGCGTAGTAGATGTCTACTATATTTTTGGAATAATAGTTTCCCGCTGGATTTAAATTAAAAAAAAACATAACTTAGTTGTATCAAAGCAGGTAAACCAAAACTTTGATCGTATCTCCTTTATCGTGTAGCACACAAGCGCCTTTGTGTACCCTTTAAAACACCATTCTAAAACGCCTTTTTATTGGTCAATTCTTAAAAAGAAATTGCTGTTTTCTTGTCTACGAAATGCCGTAGCCCTACCGCTATAACGTCTATGATAAATCACTGGATCATTCAAAGTGAAGCCATCCGCTTAGCATAGCGTGTGGAAAATACTTTGTAATCATAAATCTATTTTTTACAAAAAAAATAAAAACATGTTTAAAAAAACGCAATTACAGTTTCTACTACTTTTGTCGGTAGTAGCAATGGTGACCTTTTCTTGTCAAAAAGATACGGTGCTTGCTCCGCAGGGAGAAGTGGAAGTTTCTGTAGACAAAAACAAGACGGAAGGTTTAATGAAATTGGGTAAGCAATTAGAAAACCCTTACGCTGTAGACAACATGATTAAAGCTTTGGAAAGTGTAAAAAACAAAGACGCAAGTGGTCGTTTCGCTGCTGAAAATATTCAGATTGAAACTACGCATCGGTATCTTAAATTTGCACCGAAGACAGACGAAGAACTAGATCTTTTGAAAAACGATCATAGTTTGATTTTGTATCAATATCCTTTGGATTATGAGATATTGGAATATGGAAGTTCTTATCACGATCCTAGTTTGCCAACCGATCAGCCAACGTATCAGTACGCTTCGGTACCGGTTTCGCACGAATTACCAACGGGCGTTTCGTACGAAGTATTAGCAGAATTATTTATTCCAGATGAAGACTCTGACTTGCCCGCAACACAAAATGTACGTCCGATCCGTCAAGACTTAGTTGAAGCTTTAGTTGATGAATCTTTGCGCTTGACAGACAACGAAGAAACCTTTACGTCTAACGATGGTGCAACGGAACGAGGAAGATGGAGACCTGCGGGTAGAATTCGTTTGTGGGATGATGTTTTCAACAATTATTTGGGTTTGGAAGGTGTTGAAGTACGCGCCACTCGTTGGTTCACGACGCACACCGGAATTACAAATGCTGCGGGTTATTATAGTTGTAATGGTACTTTTAAGAAGAGTGCTAACTATTCGATCATTTGGGAACGCTATGATTTTGAAATCAGAGATGGTTGGTTGAGTAGAGCGAAGTACAACGGTCCCAAGAAAACAGGAGATTGGAATTTAAACATTCGCTACGGTGCACAAGAGTTTTACGGAACCATTTTCAAAGCGGCACACCATTATTACTACAAAGATATTTTAGGCTTACGTCGTCCTCCACAGAACGGTTTTTGGAATACACAACTTAAAATTAGAGCACACAACGAAGCCAATAGTGATATCAATGGTTCACACTGTGCAGCTTGTCGATTCTTAGGTTTGGGAAGTGCGATTCAGATGTACAATCCTCAACGAGATTCTGATGATACTTACGCCACGGTTATTCACGAAATTGGACACGCAAGTCACTGGAAGATGTCTGGCTCAGATTACAACAACGGGGACGGTATCGTTGTAGAAAGTTGGGCAAGAGGAGTGCAACGAGAATTGACAAGAATGGTATACAGTGGATATAATCCTCCTTACTTTGGGAATTATACGGGCGTTGTACGAGACATGATCGATGGCTTTGGTTGGAATGATCAAGTTTCTGGTTATACGATTCGACAGATCGAGGATTCTTTGGAAGACGAACGAACTTGGTCTAACTGGGAAAATGCGATCCGTAACGATCACGTAAATCCTACCGAAAACAACTTGGATGATTTATTTGATTTTTGGGACTAATTTTTAAATAGACCATTTTGCAGAATACGATATTACTATTATGTCATTTGCTGCTTTTGACCGCTTGTGGAAGATATACTGTTGATCGGGTAAAAACGATTCAATACGTCTATCAGAACCAATCGGGTCAAGACTTGACCCTGGACGTGCTAAACGTTCAGGGGCAAGTTTTTAAAAGTTTTTCGCTCTCTCCGGGGGAAAGGATTACCACGCATACGACTCAGTATGCCGGACCTGCATTTTTTTACTTTGATAGTAATGATAATGAAATTGGCATAGAAGTCATCGCACGATTTTCCAAAGATCGCTGTACAGGATATTACATAGATCGAGCCGATGCGCTTTTTAACGAAAGTGCCTATCAACAAACAGCGACAGTAGTTGAAGGAGAAAAACGTTATTCGTATACCTACACTTTTACGGAACAGGATTATCAAGCAGCCTCCGCTTGTAAAAACCTCGAAGTGGGAGAATAAAAAAATGATGAGCACTCCTTGTGGAATACCCATCACTCGATGAAGAAATAAATGATTCGTTTTACTAAACCAGCTCACTCGTAGTCACTGAAAACGAGTTGCTGAAAACATGATATTTATATAAGTTGTTGGTTGTTCTAGGGATGTTTTGAAATTGGTTTTACCAAATCCAGCTAAGGTCGTTATATTGAGTATTTCCCCAACGCTTACAAACGTGACCGGAGTCTAAGTTCTCAAAATCTACGGAAGTAATGGTTCCGCTGATGTTTGGATTTGAACCACCACCGACGGTTACGCCAGCTCCAGCTTCTACAAATAATACTTTACTAACGACGCCTTTGTTGTACGCTTTTTTAGTGCCACTTACCGAGCGGTATACTAGAATTGGCGATCCTGAAAATTTCATTTTAAGTTGACCATCCCAGTTTACTTCTAAGTAATCTGTATTGACGTTTTGCCAAACTTTAAAAATCCACCAACCTCTTTTTTCTTCGTATTTTGTTTTTACTCCAATACTACGGTAGAAGAATAAGTTGGTTTCCCACTGTACAGATTTCATATTTCTGTGGTGACCGTAACTTCTGTGCTTTGCATTTGTTCTCCAGCCGTACCCAAAAATCCAAAGTCTTTCGTCGAGTTCTACCGTTGAATGTTTTGCTACTGATAAGTGATCATTAATGACGTAAAGTTCTTCGTCGGGTAATTCATATTCGTTACTATTCGCATTGAACTCCTCCACTTGATCGTAATGCCCTACGGCATAAGAAAAAGCAAAGTTTTTCTGTACGCGATAGATTCTGTCTCCAACTTGCATTTCTAAATTAGGATCTAAAACCGTAAGTAATAAATGGTCATCAATAATGATTGTAGCATCGTTATTAAGTGTTGCGGGATCAACCAAGGGATCGTTGTCGTTAAAAGGCGTATTGATCATAGTATAGAAAGAAGTAAAGCCTAGGTCTGCTTGCATCGCGGATGTTTCTGCTACGTCAGCATCCATGAGTTGGCGAACGTAGTCTCCAAACTCTTCTTCGGTGTCAAAATGAAGCCGTCCGTCCGTTACTTTTGGAATAATCGTTTCTTCTCCTCTCAAGGTATTTTCAGCTTGAGTTGGATTGTGTACACCAGACTCTACTTCTAGTTGACTTTCTTTAGAACAACTTGTTAGTAAAAACACTAAGGCTATGGCAAATAAAAAACAGTTTTTCATGGGAGATAGGTAATTTGAAATGTTGATTTTCATAATAGATTTTTAAAAAATAGTGTAGAACTAATTTTAATTTTTTTTAGTTCAAAATGAAGGCTTACTCTTTTCTGGTTTTTCAGCATCGACCATTTTTAAATTTAGAAGTTGTTAGCTCATTTGCTAAACGGCAACGGAAGAAAAACAAATTTTGAGCGCTCAAAAAAATGCTTGTCATCCGCAATACACCATTATATCGGAGCACCGAATAAAATCTTACCCAAGTGGAAGAAAAAATATTTTTTTTATAAAAAATAAGTAGTAAAGTAAAAAGCAATAATTAGGATAACACATTGGAAACCAAGAGGAAAACCTTCTTATCGTTAAGACAAAAAGGCTGATTTTTTTTATAAATATTTTAAAAAAAAAACTTCATAAAGTTAGTACGGGATACTCGCATTGACGTCAAAGTAGCCATAAGGATGTGCTGCGTCAATTGTGATGTCGTATGCTCCTGCTAACAGTAGAATGCTGCTACCACTAATTTAAGGTATTGAAGCTTCGTTATTGAAAGGTAAATCCTTGGGAACGTAGACGTACCGTAAATGCATCGTATTTAAGTGGTCTAGGCGCTGTGGCATTGGCTTTTTGATATGCGCTAAGGATTTGGTCTTAAACATGACAAATCAACAGGAAAGGTGTTAGATGTTAGTTGCCAATCGATCTAAAGTGCAGATTGCTTTAACTTTGGAATTGAAGTTTTGTAGCGTACGCAAGAAGGGTAGTGCTAATTTAGTGGTCAATGGATAATGTATAAAAAGGGGAACAGGCACTTTTTGAAAATGAAATTTATTGCAGTAGAATTCGTGTACCTGCGTCTGATGCTCAATGGCGCGATAACCCGCAGAGAAGTAAGCAACCTTATGGTCTTCGAGGTAGTATTTCGTTTTGTGATAAGCCAATGCCTTGGCAATTCCTCGTTCCAAAAAGGCAGGATCAAACTTAGAAACGGCATCGTTTGCTTCTATATCATCGTAGGAATAACATTTAGAATAACCAACGAGTTGCTGCTCACAAAACACACCGAAGTATTGAATCAAATCTGGAAAGTCTTGCTCGATCAAGGTCTGTGCACGAAATTGACTTTCGCTTAAACCGAGTTGCTGATTATTACGATATTGTTGATGTGCTTTGGTATAAACAGGGTAGCCATTCTGCGCAATGTAACTGGCTTCTACGCGTTCTACTTGGCAATTTTTTAAAGCTTGTTTCAGCTCATAGCGGCGCTTCGATTTGAGTTTATCTAAGCTATTGAATTCGTAGGAAAGTACCGCGTACCAATCTTGCTCATTCGCAGTCGTATTCCGCATCGGTTTGCCTGTCCAACGAACGAGCTGTCCGCCCAGTTGGCTAAGCAGCGCTTTAGCCTCCGACGCAGTAATGGAGTCGTCAGTAGCTACAGGGCCATGCGGTTCTACCATCCGTTGGTATACGCGCCAGAGTACCTTTTGTCGCAACACAAAAGGTATTTCTTTTCGATCGTATAAACTAGCCAAACGCTCTGCGTACATTGTAGGTTTTTATTTTTTTGTTTTAAAACAACTGCTTCGTATGACTTTTAGCCAGAAGTATTTTTTATTTTTTAATCCACGGAATTTGTGATAAGCCAATAATACTTCCCCAACCATAACTCAGGTGCAAACAAAGCCAACCGTAGGCAATACGTGGAAAAAGACCAAAGCTTTGCTCGCGCAGGCTAATTTTCAAGGCAAAGTAAAAGAGCAATAAAACGTACAAAACTAAGGGTAACGCAAATAAAGGGAAATACGGAAAAATAAAGATCAACAACAACAGGTAGATCACGAAAGCAAAAGGAATAAAATGCCGAATAGACAAAGAGGAAAACGTTCCGGTATAGTACGGCGTCAACATTGCCCAGCGACCATTATCAAAGTTGTTTTTCCATAAAGATTGAAAATCAGCTCTGCCGTAATAAATACTTTTTACGCTAGGAATCAACCAGATTTTCCCACCACCATTCAAAATTCGTTTACTCATCTCCATATCTTGGTTGCGAATCAATCGCTCATCAAACAAACCAAAACGTTCAAAACTTGCCCGTCGGTAACAACCAAACGCAACGGTGTCTACTTCAATGGGTTGATCTGCACCTGTTCTAAAAGTAGCATTACCCACTCCAAAAGGATGCGATAATGCAAAAGCAATTGCTTGGGCTTTAATGCTTGCGTTTCGAGGTTCCGTCTGTAGCATTCCACCAACTAAATCCGCTTCCAAATCTTGAATCGCTTGCACCAAAGTGGAGGCATAATCATCTGGATAAGCAGCGTGCGCACCAAGGATGAAAACAAATTCGGCGTCGGATAATTGCACGGCCCGATTGAAGGCATGAGGAACAAAACGGTCCGGATTATCTACTAAATGAATAAAAGGATATTGCTGCGCATAAGTGGCTACAATTTCTCGCGTACGATCTTCACTACGGCCATCACAAATGAAAATATCAAGCTGCGACTTCGGATAATCTTGCTTCATCAAGTTATCGAGTACTTGACCGATAAAAGCCTCTTCGTTGAGACAAGGTACGATTAAACTTATTTTGGCGATCGGTCGAGACATAATAAAATTGCTAGGCAGCGCTTAGGCTAATAGTTGTTCGTAAAGTTGTACTAATTTTTCTTTTTCGATTTCCCAATTGTAAAATGCTTCTACGGCTTTTCTGCCATTGCGTCCCATTTGCTGTGCGACTTCGTCATTTTCAAAAAGGTAGTTGACTTGTTTCGCTATGGCTGTCGGAGAAAGCGGATCGGCGGATAATCCACATTCATGACGATCAATGATTTCTTTCCAATACGTAAAATCTGAAGCAACAAAAGGAATTCCCGCCGCCATGTATTCAAACATTTTGACGGGAAGGGACGTTTGGTAGTTGATCAGCGGATGCAAGGTTACGAGTCCTACTTTACAGCGTGACAAAACAGCTACCACACCAGATCGATCCAACATTCCTAAGAAATCCACTTTTTTCCAGTTGGGGTTTTGTCGGAGTTCCGCTTCGATGGCACCTTCTCCAAACCAACCCGCTAGTACGAGTTGCACCTCCTTGGTATTGGATAACACTTCCATTGTTTCGTAAACGCCACGTACTTTGTCCATGCGCCCGATGTAGCAAAATGCTTTTTCCTTATTGGCCCAAGTCGTTGCGGCGGGCAATTCTGATAATTTTGGGAAATTACAAATATCTACTGTACGCGGATTAACGGCTAAAAAACGATCTCGGATATAGGGCGTTGCTGCGACGACCGCATCAATTTTTCTCGTAATTCTATTTTCAAAATATTCAAATACTTTCGAAATGCTTGGACGGAGCAAGGAAGGAATCCAAGGCTTCGCTAAAATCTGGCGCGGTACATCTTCGTGCGCGTCGTAGATCACCATTTTGCCTTTTGCTTTTAATTTTCCCGCAATGCTCAACAATTCTGGATCGTGCAAATGGTAAATGGCCGCGTCGATTTCCAATGCACGGGCTAAGGCCAATTTCGCTCTTTTGCGCATGGCTTCTAAACGACCCGAAAATTGCCCATCAATATTACTAATCGTAACCCCATCTACCGTTTGACTTTTTTGATTGACCACAATCAAGGACACCGCAAAACCAGCCTCGGCTAAGGCTTTACATTCTTTATGAAAAATGCGGGTGTCATCCCAAGGATGAAGCGTAGTGATGTGACAAATTTTAGGCTTCATGAAGTGCTCGATATAATTGTAAAAGAGGAACTTCTTGTTTCTCCCAGCAATACTCTTTCGCCGCCGCACGCAAATCGGCTTGATAGGAGGAGAGGCCTTTGGCTTTAATTTCCTTTAACGTGGCAAGGATTTCTGCGTTAGAATTATTTTCTAAAACAAAACCAATTTTAGGATTTAATACCCACTTCGATGCTTGGAGGTTGAAAGAAATTACGGGTAAGCCCGCCATAATGTATTGAAAAATTTTGTTGCCAATGGTCAAGTCGTGATTGCGATTCGTATTTGAAATGGATAAAAAACCAACGTCAGCGGCAGTGGTATATTGCAATAAGGTATCAGGCGGGACGGGATCGTGATAAAAAATATTATCGTGTGCGAGCGTAGCCTGCGTAACAATATCTTTTAAAATGCCAAAGCCTAAAAACACTAAGGCATAGTCTTGTGGCAAATCTTTAAAAACTTCAATGAGTTGTTCAACGCCACGGTGTGGACTCAGACCGCCTTGATATAAGGCAATCGTTTGGTGGTCTTTGATCTTAAATTTTTTGCGAAAGTAATCGCTCTTTTCTAGTTCGACGTATTTAGGGCAATTCATTACGACGACGGGTTTATCAATACCATATTCTTCCACGTAAGCGTCGGCGATGAGTGCGGAGACCGTCATCATGCGATCGGCGTGTCGGATAAACATTTTTTCGGCGAGGCTAATCATTTTTCCTAGTAAAGGCGTGCTGACTCCTTGGTCAAATTCTAGTTCGTGCGCGTCGTAGACAATCTTTGCTTTTCGGTTGAAGATATATTTACAAATAACACTAATCGGTAAGGGGAGAATATCATTGCAATGAATAATATCTGCTTTTCGGCAATCTTTGATAATTCGAAAAAATAGTTCAACAAATTTAATGAGTTGCACAAATCTATTTTGTCCCCAATTCCTCGTTTTTAGCCGGATGCGATGCACGGGAATACCTTGGACTTCATCCTGCTCTTTTAATTCGCCTTCGTGCAAGGCAACGACGCTCACTTGGTAGCCGGCAGCTTGCAGGCTATGACATTCCTTTAGCACGCGGCTATCAAAGAGAAAATTATTGAGAACAATGGAGACTACTTTTTTCATACTTACTTAAGCTTCTTTTATTAGGCTAAGAACCATTTTATTTACGCATGATGTAGATTAACAAGAAAAACATCAAACCATAAGTAATGCTGTACGCAAAAGATAAGCAATACATCAGCATCGTGGCATCGTCGAAATAGAATTTGCCGACCAGCAGCGCCAAAATTACCAAAACTAATTGAAGAAAATGAGAAAAACTATACCATTGCGTATGCTCCGTGATGTAAAAAATGGAAACGACCCCAGAAATGATAAAATGCAAGAAGAAAGGAAAACAGAAAATCTGCGCATATTCTCCCGCAATTTGCCATTCTGCCCCAAAGACGATGCGGAATAAATCGGGGGCAATACCATAAAAAATGAGAAAGGGAATCACCGCAATGCCCGTCAGTTGTTTGATCGTTTTATAAAAAATATTTTTGCAATGGCCATGCTGATGTATTTCTTCACTCGCTTTTTGTTTGAATACTTCATCGAAAGCACTCGCTACGGTTACCAGTGGTAAACGAATAACGCGCTGAATCATACCAAAAAATCCTGCAACGGCAGCTACAAAAAAAGTATTGATGAGAATATTGGGCAAGTGCGTAGAGCTGACGTTAAAAAAGCTGCCGCTAACCATATTGCGAGAAAATGCTGCGTATTGTTTCGCTTTACGCTGAATATCCACGGTTTGAACTTCCTTGAATAGGGCTACACTTTGGCTTGGTAAACGAAATAAATAATAACATAAGGCGGTAAATTGTGCGACTAGCGTACCGACAATCAAGCCCGCAATGCCCCAATTTAATAGCCCCAAGGCAACTCTTCCTACCGCATTGACACCACTGAGGATAAATTTTGAAATGGTAACGACGTTAAAGTTTTTATGGCGAACGTACCAAAAATTGAGGATGGTAAACCAACAAACCGTTAGTATGGAAAAAGGTAAAAGGTACAACCAAGGACTAATGGAAGTATCGCCCAATAAGGCACAAACTTGCGCATTGAAAAAAAAGGCAATTGCAAGCACGATGCAACTCGTAATTCCACAAACCCAAGCCGCTAAAACGAGAATCTGTGCCGCATCTTTTTGTTTTTCGGGAATGAGAATCGCCAATTCAAATCTACCCGTCGCTACCGCTTGTAAAATGGAAGCCGTCGAGGCAAACAAATAAAAGATACCAAAATCATCAGGACTATACAATCGCGTCAAAATCGGAGAAATGAGGATAGGAATGAGCTGGGCAAAGCTGGTGCCCGTCATTAACTTTAAAACATTCTTCGTAAATTCTGATTGTAGCGACATTGGGCACAAAGGTAACGAGATCATAAAGTTAATTCGCATTTATCGGGATAGATTTTTGCAGCGGACTCCGTACTGCTTTTACTCTTTTATACAAGAGTAACATACAGGAGCATTTAAGACTAGAAATTTTGTAAAAACCACTATTTGCTTACTTTCCGAAATCTCCAGACATAAACTCTAGTGAAATTCCAGCATAACCATTTGTTTTTATGTAAATTTGGCGATCAAATTCGACGGACGATTAAAAAGGATACTTATGAAAGTTTATGCTGTACTTTGGTGCTTATTGTTAAGCCTGAGCGCTTGTCAAAACAACAATGCTAGTGCTGGTGGAACGACGACAACTACTACCGCTTCAACTTCGGGGGTGCAGCAATTGGCGGGCAAAACCATGGGAACGACTTACCACATTAGTTTTGTGGAAGCCATGCCAGCCAATTTGCAAGCGGATATTGATGCGCTTTTGATTGACGTTAACCAAGATTTATCGACTTACATCAATGATTCTTACATTTCGAAAGTCAACCAAGCAGAAGATTGGATTCAATTGCAACCGATCAAATCTACGACCGTGTTGTACCCACATTTTCAAAAAGTTTACTACCGCTCGAAGGAAGTTTATCGCGATACACGCGGATTATTTGATCCTACGATTATGCCTTTGGTAAATTATTGGGGATTTGGCTATTCGGGTAATCGCTTATTGACGAGCGCGGAGAGTAAAATTGTCGAGGAATTAAGATCGCTGGTTGGTTTGATGAAAATACAAGAAAGAATGAAACCCGGAGACGCCGACTATCTGTATTTGAAGAAATTTAAACCGGGGATTCAACTCGATTTTAGTGCAATTGCCAAAGGGTACGGAGTAGATGTAGTTGCAGAATTATTAGAACAGAAAGGAATTCAAAACTATTTGGTAGAAATAGGAGGAGAAGTGCGCGCCAAAGGAAAAAATGCCGCACAAGAACTTTGGACGGTAGGTATCAATACGCCACAAGACAATGCGGAAGTAACGGACTTCAAAGCTATTGTCAAATTACAAGATATGGCTTTAGCTACTTCGGGGAATTATCGTAATTTTTACGAATTGAACGGTAAAAAGATTAGCCACACCATTAATCCACGCTCGGGGTATTCTGAGGATACAAATTTGTTAAGCGCTTCTATTTTTGCGAAGGATTGCATGACTGCGGATGCTTACGCGACGGCTTGCATGGTTATGGGCTTAGGAGAAGCCTTTGAATTGATTCGACAAAAAGAAGATATGGAAGGGTATTTTATTTATGGAACAGAAGAAGGTGGCACGGCGGTGTTGTACACGGATGGGCTGAAAGCATTTATTACTAATTTATAACTTTAGACTGTCTTTAAAACAAGGACATAAACACAATCTAGTAAAAAGAAAATCAATGAAATTTAATTTAGATAAAGACCTTTGTTTTTTTGACATTGAATCAACGGGCTTGAACGTAATTCGAGATCGGATCATTCAAATTGCCATTATTAAATTCCCTAAAAATGGTGCGGAACCCATCGAAGAGACGTGGATGATTAATCCCGGAATTCCAATTAGTGAAGAGGCCATGAAGGTACACGGAATTACGCCAAAAGACGTGGCCAATAAGCCGACTTTTCAACAAGTTGCTCAAGTGATCTTCGATTTTATTGGATCGGCAGATTTAGCGGGGTACAATTCCAATCGCTTTGACGTTCCTTTATTGATGGAAGAATTTGCGCGGGTAGGCTTGGAAATGGATATGGAAAAACGACGTACAATTGACGTACAACGTATTTTCTACAAAATGGAACCTCGTACCTTGAAAGCTGCGCTTAAATTTTATTGTAACGAAGATTTAGTCGATGCTCACGATGCTTTAGCTGACGTTAAAGCAACGATTAGTGTACTTCAGGGACAATTGAAGCGTTATGAAGATGTTGATTTAATTGATGGTGATGATCAATTGATCGAAAAGCCTGTGAAAAATGATATGCAAGTTTTGCACGAGTTTACCAATGACTTGAAAACCATTGATGCGACGCAACGCCTAAAATACGATCTGAACGGTGTCGCGGTTTTTAATTTTGGTAAATACGTCGGCAAACCCGTCGCAGAAACCTTGGTCAACGATCGACAGTATTACCATTGGATGCTGAATAAGGAGTTTTCTTTTCAGGTCAAACAGATTATCAAAAAATTGGTAAAAGCGCATGAAAAAAATCAAAATACTTAATTCTTTCTCTCTTTTATTGCTTGTAATTGTGCTCCTAACGGCTTGCTACGAGCCCCAAGAAGGTTGCTTGGACGTTACCGCAACTAATTTTGAGGCGGACGCCGATGATGAATGTCCAGATTGTTGCCAATATCCTTTTCTGAAACTAATGTTGACGCACACGATGGGAGATACGAGTCTCACCCTCGGTGGGATTTATCAAAATCCGATGGACCCAGACCAATACTTTAAGCTGATCAATGCTCGCTTTTACCTGTCAGATTTAAAACTAGTGCGCTCGGATGGAACGCTAAGAGGGGTTAATGATCAAATCAGTTTGACGGTCTTGGATGATCAAGGAATAGATGAAACGATTTCGGTAGAAGATAATTTTAATCTAATCAGCCGTACGAGTTTCAATCTTACCCTCGGCGATTTTCGAGCGCCAGCCAATTATGATAGTTTAAAATTTTATGTAGGTATTCCACAGCCTGCCAATTCCGCAGACCCTAGCTTGGTTACCACCGATCATCCTTTACAAGCAGATGCTAGTTTGCACAGCACGCGTACCGAAGGCTACGTATTTATGGATTTACTGCTAACAAGAGATTCTTTGCCCGTGACCGATACGCTTAGTCTTAAAATTCAAGGAGACCAAAACCTCATTGGGGTAGCCTTAGAAAATGTACAAACAGTAAATCCGGGTTTTGACGCTGAAATTAGCCTAACCATAGATTATTTAGAATGGTTTAGAGGCATAAATTTTGCTGTAGATACGGAAGCAGAAATGATTGATAAAATTGTCAATAACGCGGCAAATGCTTTTTCTATTAACCAATAAGGTCGATTTTAACTGTTTTTTGTCAAATAATGACAACGATTTCGACTATTTTGCGTTTAACCATTAGGAAATCAATACCCCATTTACTAACTCCTTTAAGATTTCATTTTTATGAAAAAAATTACACTTTTCGCTGTTTTATTTGCTTTCGTTGCAACACAGTATGCCTGCAAAGATGACGATGATATCGTACCAGCATCAACTACGACGGAAGTTGCCTTAAACTTTAATGCTAAATATGGTGCGGATGATTTGGTGCTAAACAGTACGTACGATTATGAAGGTAGTGGGGTTAAATTTAGCAATCTTAATTTCTATATTTCTAATGTAGTACTCGTCAAAGCTTCCGATACGGATCAAACGGAGATCCTGGAGATCGCACTGATTGATTTTACTACGGCGGATGGCAATAAAGTTGTTGCTCGTAATGTCCCTACCGGAACATATTCTGGTTTGAAAATCAATATTGGCGTGCCTTCAGACTTAAACCGATTGCCACCGACTGATTTTGCTACGACACACCCATTAGGCAACGATAGCCAATATTGGAGTGCTTGGGATAGTTATATCTTCGCTAAAATTGAAGGGGCTATGGATACTTTAAATGCGCAAATCTACGATCACGGATTCTTGTATCACTCTGGAACAGATGCGGCTAATAAAGAAATTAGTATCAATCGAAACCTTGAATTGACGGCGGATGCTACGGGCGTTTTAGAGTTTGATTTTGACTTGAAAGCTTTGTTCAATATGAACGGAACGCCATTGAACATTAAAGATAATCCAATCGTACACGATCCGAATAACTTAACGATTACCCTTAATTTAATGAATAATTTCAATAACGCTTTAAGCCTGCAATAGTCTCATGAAAAGCTTATTCCCCTTATTCCTTTTATTGTCTTTATTAACCTGGACGGCTTGTGAAAAAGACGAGCAAGTCCTCGACAAAGCGGGTGACTTAGAAAACGTCACTTACAATCCAGAAGCATATAACTTGGTGATTCCAGATAATTTCCGAGATATGGTGATTCCTGCGGATAATCAAATGACAATAGAAGGGGTGATGTTGGGCAGGAAGTTATTTTTTGATCCAATCCTTTCGGATGATAATACGATGGCTTGCGCTTCTTGCCACTTGCCTAGTTCGAGTTTTACCGATGATTTAGCCGTTAGTACGGGCATTGATGGCATTGCTGGAACGCGTAGTTCAATGAGCTTGCTCGACGTTGGTTTTCAGGATAAAGGGCTATTTTGGGATGGTAGATCAACCACCTTGGAAATTCAGGCTTTAATCCCGGTAGAAGATCCCATCGAGTTGCATACAACTTGGGCCGAAGCGATTAGCAGAATTAGAAATCACCCAGATTATCCTACTGATTTTAGAAAAGCATTCGGGATTGCTGATCGCAAAGATATTACGAAAGAACTCGCCGCAAAAGCCTTAGCACAATTTGAACGTAGCTTGGTGAGTAGTGGTAATTCCCGCTATGATCGTGCCATTCGTGGCGAAATATTCTTAAGCCCATCAGAGTTGAATGGAATGGATATGTTCTTCGATCAGTCCAGCGTATTGCCCGACGCTGAATGTGGGCATTGCCATAATCAACCTTTATTTACGACCAACGAATACCTTAATAATGGCTTAGATTATGCGGCAGACCTCAATGATTTTCAGGATAAGGGCTACGGTAACGTGACGGGAAAAAAATCGGATAACGGAAAGTTTAAAGTACCTACGTTACGAAATATTGCGCTTACTGCACCCTATATGCACGATGGTCGGTTTGCCACTTTAGAAGAAGTAATTGACCATTATAACTCTGGTGGCCAATACGCCGAAAATCGTCACCCACTAATCGTTGATCTACAATTAACGGAAGTCCAAAAACAAGAATTAATCTCGTTTTTACACACCTTGACGGATACTACTTTTACCAATAATCCCAACTATTCCAATCCATTTTAAGCGCTCGTGTTGCGCGTTCCGAAGCGCATCAAGAAAACTATTAATGTCTATTATGCTAATAGTCAATTCCTTGCTCAATACATCTGAACTGTCCTAATTTCAGGCACTTTTCCTTTCTTTTCTTTTACAGAAATCGGCATACTTGTTGTCTATTAATAAATAGAAGTTGCTTAAAAGTAAATGGTACGACTTTCCGTTATGACCTTTATGCTAAAAACAATTTCAAAAGGAAGCACATCTAGCTTCTAGCTTTCCCCCACGTAATCGTATAGTTGAATTCCGCAGAATGCTCCCTCTCATTTTTGCCATGTTCTATTTTTTTCGTTGTGATTCCCTCCACTAGTCGAACCGTTCTCTTCGTTTAGTGATCAACGTTATTGATCTCTGTACGACGCTAATTTTAATACTCAACCTCCAAATATTTTAACTCAATTGGATAGCAGTGGCAACTACTATCGCACCCTCCCTATGCACTGAATATCTGAAAAAATTGTAACTGTAAGTATCTGAAAATTTATCAATGAAAAACTTAATTTACGCACTAGTTATGCTAGGGTGTGTACTGTGCAACCTATCAGTCAACGCTCAATCTAAAGCATTCGATCTGCCCACCCAATCTACGGATCGAATTAATACCTTTCTACAAGACAAATCATTCTTTAAATCCGCTAAATCAGGATCGTTTTATTATTTGATCCTTCAATTGGAAGCATTGCCTACCGCTGCACATACTCGGATACTAAAAGAGCAAAATATTAGCCTGCAAAGTTATTTAGGAAATAACCGTTACGTGGCACGTTTGCCAAAAGGAATTAGTGCCAATGAACTAAAAAGGGCGGGAATTATAGACCTACAATTAATTGCACCAGAGCAGAAGACTTCTAGCGCAATCAAAAATAAAAACTATTCTGATTGGGAACGTTATGCTGCGGATCGGATCCGTGTTGCCGTCGTATTCTACGAAGGTGTTGCCCCAAGAAAAATTGAGGCAACTTTAGCACAGCTTCAATTTGAAGCTACCCAAAAAAGTATAGATCAAGCAACCATTTGGATCGGGCATTTACCCGAAAAAGAAATTACAAACTTAGCGCAACAGCCAATCGTAGCTTTTGTTGATTTACAACAAGAACCGGATCAATCTTTAAATTACGAAAATCGTTGCATTCAAAATATAAGCGCTGTTAGTTCGAATGTCATTGGTGGTAAGAATCTCAACGGAGAAGGCGTTTGCATCGGCGTTGGTGATGGAGGAGAATTAGGTAATCACCTTGACTTTTCGAATCGGGTAAGTTTTAGTGTAGATGGAAAATACGAAGCGTTTGGAGATCATGGAGACCACGTCGCAGGAATTATTGGCGGTGCAGGTTTGATCAATCCTCGCCATCAAGGCATCGCGCCGAAGGCCAGTCTGTTGATTGAAAAGACTTCTAGAGTAACAACTTATCTAGATGATTATTATAATGACTATGGAATGGTAATTACCAATAACTCCTACGGTACAAGTTATGATTGTGCAGATAATGGAGCTTATAATTATACAAGTCATGCGTTGGATAAACAATTATTAAAATATCCAGAAGTTCTACACATTTTTGCAGCCGGAAATAGTGGCGGTGGGACTTGCGCACCTTATCCAGCTGGATATAGAACAGTGCTGAAATATTATCAAAGTGCCAAGAATGTACTTACCGTAGGTGTTGTTGATGAAGATCGTGTTGTATGGAGTGGCTCTAGTAGAGGTCCCGTATTAGATGGTCGCTTAAAACCAGAAATTGTCGGTGTAGGAAAATACGTTAGTTCCACTGGAGATAATTTTAATTATATGAAAAAAACGGGCTCCAGCATGGCGGCGCCGTCCGTTGCAGGAACGATTGGATTGATGTATGAACAGTATAGAAAATCTAATGGCGGAGCTAATCCAAAAGCCGCATTGATGAAAGCAATTGCTTGTAACAGTGCAGACGACTTAGGCAACGTAGGACCAGACTACATTTATGGATACGGATTAGTAAACGGTAGAAGAGCCGTGGAGACCATCGAAGCAGGACAATTTTTCTCGGATTCCATTGCTACGGGCTCATCCAATACTGATATGATTACAGTACCTGCTGGTACGAAGCAATTAAAAGTAATGTTGTATTGGCATGATAAAGAAGCAGATGCAGATCCAACTAAAGCTTTAGTCAATGATTTAGATTTGAGTTTGAAAAATCCAGCAGATCTTACTTTTTTACCTTGGATTTTGAATACCAATGCCGCAAACGTAGCTGACCTAGCCGTAAGAGGAGTAGATACCTTGAATAATATCGAACAAATTACAATTGATAACCCTGTGGCCGGGAATTACTTCTTAAAAGTGGAAGGAACAGCAGTACCTTTCGGTCCACAAAGCTATCATCTAGTATACGAATTTGTCACCGATGAGATTGTTGTTGCGCATCCTTTCGGAGGAGAGATTTTATTACCAAACGCAAAAGAAAAAATTATTTGGGACACCGATCCCACCAATACCCATATGTTTACGGCAGAGTACTCTTTAGACGAAGGTGCTACGTGGAATCTGATCACAGATACCATTCCTGCTACGGCAAGAATGATTGATTGGAAAGTACCAATCGTATATTCGGATAAGGCGCTCGTCCGCGTTTCTAAAAATGGAACGAACGTATCCGATGAGAGCAACGCAGCTTGTACAATTATAATTACTCCGACTAATCTGACTGCGACCGCTCGTTGTGAGGGATACATTCAATTAGAATGGTATGATAATGTACAGACCGAAACTTTTGAGGTATTACATTTCAACGGGACAGCATTTGTGGCACTTGGTACGACGACGGAAACAAGTTTTGTCGTAGATAATAATTTAACCATGGGCGAACGGCAGTGGTTTGCTCTAAGAGGAATTTCTCCTACGGGAGCGTATAGTGAGCGTTGCATTGCGGTAGAAGCAACACCTGCCGAGGGAGGTGTTTGTCCTTGGGAGGATGATATTACTTTGAAAACGGTTGAGCTTGCTAAAAGAGGAAGAGCATATACTTCTAGTGCTTTGGGGACACAAGAACAAGTAGTTGCGGAAGTAATGAATAAGGGAGTGAATACGATTAATCTTTTTGAACTAAACGTTTTAGTCAACGGCACCGCTTTAAATCAGCAGAATGTATCTTATCCTTTAGCATCTGGAGACTCTTTACAAGTTAACCTTTCTCAAGGCTTAGATTTATCGGCTGCGGGCGTTTACGAGATTAGTGCTTGGGCAAAAGCTAACGGTGATACTCATTTGAATAACGATAGTATCGTTGGGCAACTCGAAGCTACACAATTGGAAAACCCAAGATTAGTTTTACCACAATGGTGTGGGGTTTCGGATGGGGAAGAAGAAACTTTTACGGAAAACCAAATGGGATTTACCAATTTGCCAGCGTGGGATTTTGAGACCAACGGCATGAGCCAGCTAAGCGTCAATGCTAGTACCGCTAGTTTGACCCTGCAACCAACAAGTGCCACGACGGCCTCTAGCAGCAATATTTTACTAACGGTGAATCTCACAGACTATTTGGTAGACGAAGACAATGTTAAAATAGAATTTGATTATCAATTTACTCCGATTAATCCTGCGGGGAGCGGAACTAGTGTTCATAAAGTATGGACGAGAGGAAACGACCAAGCGGCTTGGATAGAATTATCAAATTTGTCAATGGTGAGCGAAATGACGACGGTGACGATTTCTAATATTTCTTTAGCAATGAAAAATGCGGGACAAGCATTTTCTTCGAGCACTCAATTTCGCTTTTCACAAGACGGATTTGCAGGGTTAATTTTATCGGGAATAAACATTGAGACAGAAAGCTCGTTGCCCGTCGAATTGGCTTATTTCAAAGCACATAAGATGGATGAGAATGCTTGGTTAATTTGGAAAACCATTTCTGAATTTGAAAATGCCTTTTTTGAGGTTCAAGTTGCCGTCGGAGAAGAGGCTTTGCAAGAGCGTAACTTCGAAGTTATCGGACAAGTACCTGGGGTAGGAACCATCAGTAGTGAAAAAATATACGAATACTGGGATCGCACGGCCAATAAATCAGGCATCCGGTATTATCGCTTAAAGCAAGTAGATTTAGACGGAAGTTTTACTTACACGGATACGAAGGCAGTTGATTTTGGTGAAGCGAAGCAGCAAAGCGGCGATCAAGTAGTTTATCCGAATCCATTCTTTAACGAATTACGCTTGAAGTATGCGAGCAGCTCGGCACAGACCATACAGCTAATTCTATGCGATATGCAAGGAAAACAGATTCAGCAGACGGTTGTTTCCGTAGAGGCCGGAGATAATGACCTTAAGATAGCGGTGACGGAGGCAATTCCCTCAGGAATGTATCATTTGAAGTTGATGTCCTCGGACGCCATACCTAAAAGCTTTACCATTGTTAAACAGCAATTTTAAAAAATAAATAAAGGAAGTTGATTTAAATAAGCAGTAAGTCCTGCGCTACGGAGCGATACAATTTTTCGGATCCGCACAGTTTTTAGCAACTTTTACAAGTTCTGAGATCAGAACAATAAGAATCATTGAGTAATTTTTCAGACATTTTAATGAGGGTTTCCTTGGCATTGCTAAGGAAACCTTCTTTTATTTAATGGACTTTGGAGAAGCGTGTAAGCTCTTTTTTTAGTTTTTTTTAGCTTTTTAAAGAAAATAAATATTTTTTTTTGATAAAAACCTAGATAAAACGGTGTTTTTTTAAATAAAATTCTTCACAAAATATAATAAATTTGTAATAATAAATACTTGTAGATCAGTTATTTATGATTTAAATTAATATAATTTATGTAAAAAAAAATGTAACAAAGTAGTTATTTTGTCTTTTGTTTTCGTTTGAATTATTAAGATCATTGTAATGTGGAAGGAAGGAAATAGGGGAAGCGCGTAAAAGCTGGAAAAAAGAATTCAGCTCACAAACTTGGATATGTTCATGGGATTATAATTTGTTGATAGTGAGTCGTTCCTCATGGTACGACTTACTATTTAACTTTTAATCGCTGATAACTATATAAATTTAGGTTTTATCCTAAATCAATTAAAACTCAGCTGACGAGTCAAACTCAGCTTGCCGAATAAGATCGGCTTCAAACTAGGATATGTTCATGGGATTATAATTTGTTGATAGTGAGTCGTTCCTCATGGTACGACTTACTATTTAACTTTTAATCGCT
>CALFBG010000149.1 GCA_937951685.1 uncultured Saprospiraceae bacterium
TTTAATAATTCTAAAAGCAGTTGAGAAAGGCTTTGCCTTCACGCAAGTAAGCAGCGTTTTTTGTTCAAGCCTGCCTCTGCCGGCAGGCAGGTTGAAGCTCTTTTTGGAGTTCGTAGCAGCGCTACGGAGGATGAAAAAGCTGAAAAGTTGGACAAAAAGATCAATTCGTAAACATTTTTGGCGTTTTTAAACAACTTCATTATCTGATATTTTTTACAATAAACTTTGCAGTGATTAGAACTCGGCTTTTTAAGAAAAAGTTCCCTTGGCTAATGATTGTGTAGAAAACAGCTTGAAAATTATTGTTAAAACGAATACTTAATAACCGCTTCAACCAGCTTCGTTCCATCAGGATCACTGTCCGTTTTCAAAGCACAAAAATCCTTCGCCCATTGAGACGTTCGAATCCGCAGTGGCGGATGTTCATTTTCTGCTACGGCTACTACTACTTCCGCTACTTCTTTTCCCGTTTGGTATACGCCACTTCCCTCGCCTCCTGCTCGTTCTTGCGCGCTGGTTAAGTATTTTTCAAAAATGGGTGCGTATTCTCCCGTCGCAAATTCTCCTTTTTCATTCGCAGTTTTCGAGATCGCAGTTTTCATGAATTCGGTGGAGATTCCTCCAGGCTCTACGTTCGTAAATTTAATATTAAAGCTATGGCCTACGTAAGTTGCTAAAGCTTCCGTTAAACCTTCCACGGCAAACTTTGCACCACAATATAACTCATTAAAAGGTTGTCCCACTAATCCACCGACCGAAGTAATATTGATTACGTGTCCTGCTCTTGCAGTTCTCATGTGTGGTAAAACCGCCTTGATACAACGGACAACGCCCGTATAATTAACGTCGGTTACCCAGTCAATTTCGGCTGGTGTCGCTTGCTCTAAAGTTTTAGCAAAACCAGCCCCCGCATTATTAATCAATACATCAATACGACCGTCCTTACGAATAATCGTATTCACTGCTTTTTCAATCGAAGCATTATCCGTGACATCAAGTGGCAGAATTTCGATCGGTAAATTTTCTGCCGCAATCCTTTCTTTTAGCGCATCCGCTTTGGCTAAGTTACGCATTGTAGCATATACTTTGAAGTTTTTTTGTGCCAATAAAATAGCCGTTTCAAAGCCCACCCCCGTTGAGGTTCCGGTGATTAAAACATTCTTTTTCATCATGATTTCATTTTTAATTTATATTTTGGAGTGAATGTTCATTCCAAAAATGAGTTAAATTTTTTTGACTGTTATTATCGTTGAATGGCGTCCCAGACCATCTTTAATTGATTCTTAAGCGACGGGGCAAGCTCACTGTTTTCCCGAAAATGCAAGCGTAAGTAGGCAACGATTGTACCACCAATAAATTGAAGTAACTCCTCCGTGCTAATAGACTTGATGACTTTATCCGCTTTTCCTTTTTCAAGTAAGGCTAAAACCGCATCAATCGCCTCATACCCTACCGCTCGACTCGCATCAGTGATCATTGGAGAAGCTTGTAGTTGTTCCATAAATTGAAAATATGCGGGATGATCAACAAAAAATTGAATCGCACGGCGATAGTATGCCGCAAACTGTGGCTTCAAAGCTTTGTTCGGATCGAAATTCGTAAAAATGTGTTTTTCTTCCTCCTTGATTTTAACGTACAAGGCATTGATCAGTATCTCTTTATTCGGAAAGTAATTATAGATTGTTCCCATTCCCGTCCCTGCTTCCTTTGCAATCGCAGACATTGGCGTAGCGTGTAAGCCTTGGGTGCTTAGCAGTTGTAAGGCTGCGGAGAGAATGGATGCTTTCTTGGTCATGCTGCAAAGGTAATGGCTTGGAATGAACATTCCAAACTTAGCTTATCTTTTTTAAAATTGGACTAGGATAATCTTTATCGTTTTGTAACAATTTGAAAGTAGTTTACAAATTTATTGTATTCCCTCCTTAGATATCTCCACGACAATTCTACCACTAATCTCACCCTTCAATTGGTTCCCCCACATATTAATCCTAAATTTGAGGAAACTAAAATATTTTATCATGAATTACCTCAGCCTATTTACCTTGCTACTTACGCTAAGTTTCTCCACGGTCACTGCACAAGACGAAGCCGCAAGCGAAATTTTAACGAAGTGGAAAAATGCTGCTCAATATACCATCAATCTAATTGACTCTATGCCTGCGGAGCACTTCGACTTTAAACCTACGCCGGAAATCAAGAGTTTTAGTGAACAGGTGACGCACATTGTAGATAATATGACTTGGTTGAGCAACAGCTACCTCGGTGCAGAAAAGTTTGAAAAACAAGAACCGACAACCAAAGCGGAACACATCGAGTATATGCGCAAGGCTTGTGCCTACGCTGGCCAGGCGATGGAAGCTGCCCTAAAAAATCCTGACTTGCTCAAAACGGAACAAAAGTTCTTCGCGGGACCAATGACGGGACGTCAAATCGTTCGATTGATGCACGATCACGTTACGCACCACCGCGGACAGCTGATTATTTATTTGCGTTTGAAAGGTATTAAGCCACCGAAATATTTTGGTTGGTAATAATATTTTAGGAGTAGACGATGTTTTTTCAACTAAGCGGTCTGCTTACAAAAAAGAGTTATTCATTGGTTTCACAGTTTTTAAGAGACTCGCTGTTGAGGTAAGTGCTACAATCCCTTCTATCAACATGCAATCTACTAAATCGAAGTCCAAAGCATTTTTTAAAACTTTTCACAAATTAGACAAGTAAGTAGGTTTACCAAATAGATTGGTAAACCTACTTATAGCTGCTAAAGGAATTCATTTGGTCAGTAGAAAGAGGAATAAAATCATTTAGCCTTGCTACTTACACTGAACATTTTATTTAATCAAACTTTTTAGAAGAAAAAAATGGCGAAGGGTAAGTTGAAAATGAAAACAGAGGTTTTAGTAATTGGTAGTGGTCCTGCGGGTTCCTCCGTCGCGAACCGCTGCGCGAAAGCAGGAAAAAAAGTAGTAGTAGTTGATCGCCTATTTGGTGGAACTTGTGCGTTACGAGGTTGTACACCAAAAAAGGTTATGGAAAGCATTACCAGTAAATATTGGGAAGCAAAAGCCATGGAGAAAGCAGGATTTCCAATTCTTAATCAACCGGTAGACTTTCACCAACTTGCGGCACATCGCTCAAAATTTACAGCGCTCGTGCCTGGTCAAACAAAAAGAAACTTCAAAGAAAAAAATATTGAAGTTGTTACAGGTATTGCGACTTTTCAAGATGAACATACCGTTCAAGTTGGCGATACTAACATCCAAGCAGCAACTATTGTGCTGGCGACTGGTGCCCGACCGCGTAGTTTAAATATTCCAGGAGAAGAATATCTAATTACCAACGATGCGTTTTTTAGCTTAGACCAAATTCCTGAAAAAATAGCGATTGTCGGTGGTGGCTACATTGCTTTTGAACTTTCTCATATCTTAGCTGCTTGTGGTGCAAAAGTTACCATTTTTAGCAATGCCGAAACCCCTTTGGCTATTTTTGAAACAGAATTAGTGACAGACTTGATCCAAGCTACCTTAGCAAAAGGAGTTGAGGTTAAGTTAGGCTATCAAGTGGAAGCAATTGAAAAATCTCAAACGGGTTATTCGCTTACCTGTCTTAAAAATGATGACCAGCACTTTTCTTTCTCTGCCGATAGTGTATTGCACGCTGCGGGACGAATTCCGAATATAGATCAACTTAATATTAGTACAATCGGCTTAAGCCTCAATGAACGAGACGGTATTGAGGTGAATAAGTTTTTACAAACCAAAACTTATCCTCATATTTTCGCTTTGGGAGACGCCACCGGATATTTTCCTTTTACCGAAATTGCTAGTTATGAAGCGACGGTAGTTGCACACAATATTTTGGAAAAAAGGAGAAAAAGTGTTCGCTATGAAGGAATTCCTTACGGCGTATTTACCTATCCTAAATTAGCGAAAGTAGGTCCTAGTGAAGCTAAATTAAAAGCGAATAAACAAAGTTATGAAGTAAAAACAGAAAGGCTTAGCAATGCATTTCTCGAAAGAGCCCATTTGAATACATTCGCTCGTTACAAAACCTTTATAGACCCTAAAACTGATAAAATATTAGGTGCGAATATTCTCGCTACCCATGCCGACGAAATCATCAATCTGATTAGCTTTGCAATCCAAAACGGCATGACCAATTCAGATTTCAGGTCGCTACTTTTGCTCTATCCAACGGCAGGACATCAAGCTAAGTTTTTCTTTGGAGCAACATAAGAATATCTTTGCTTAAGCCGTAATTTTTTTATTTCGCTGATAATCAACCCACACGGTAATCCATCCAAACAAGGCAAAGCCTATCGGTAAGGCAAGGTTTAGGCCTCCGAATTGTCCTTGCGTCTCGCAGTAAGTCGGATCTACGCCTTTGCCACAAAGTAGCACGACGCCGTAATAGAAAAAGAAATAAGAACTTCCCGCTAGTAAAATACCAATCAGCAAAAACTTTGGGGAGACGCGCAGTTGTCCTTTAAACTGCTTGTAGACAATAATTACCAAGGCAATTACAGCTAAAATTAAGGCTATCAATCCGATCATGATTTTTTATTTTAAAAGAGGAAAGGAAAGAGAATTAAATTCTTAAGTAGGTATTTAAAAAGACAAAAGTGAAGCGCTTGTGCTTCTATAGTTCCACTAGAAATTGCATAGTATCTACACCATCCGCATAATCATTAAGCGCAGGTTGCTGTGCCTTTCCCATCGGAATCACCTTGGTGTTGGCGAGCGAAAATTCCCCCACGACACACTGAATTTCGGGCATTTTTGTGGATAATTTTTCCGTTAAATCCGCTTCGTCGGTGTAGTATTCATAGTGCAAACAAGCAATACGAGATTGTAGAGATTCCGCTTCGGTCAGCAAGATACAACCATTGGCTTCGTACGCTATTTTGTTGAGAATAAGTAAGGTGTAATTGTAGTCAAAGTTGTTTTTATATTTGTCGTGGAGAACCACTTCTTTGTGTTCATATAAAGCTCTCAGCAAAGCGTCAAAGTCGTAGCCTTGCGGCAAATAAAGCTTCGAAACGTTGCGACAACCCAATCCGAAATAGTCGAATACGTCACTGCCAAAAGCCTGTAATGCTGCTTTTGTTTCTTTACCGTTGAAGATCGCGACGGAACTCCTATTCTTGCGAATGATATTCGGATATTTATTAAAATAAGCTTCAAAATAACGGGCGGAGTTGTTACTTCCCGTGGCAATTACGGCATCGAATTTTACTAAGCGTTCGGTAAATTCGAAATAGGCAGCTGCCTCTGGTGCTATTGTTAGCATTTGCGTTACCAAAAAAGGCAATAAGAACTTATCTTTTTCGGAAAGCTTGATTAGCGAACGATGACCTGCTAAGAAAACGGAGATCACATCGTGAAATCCCACCAATGGAATGTTCCCTGCCAATACTAACGCAACCGTTTTAGCTTTTTCCGTGTGTTTAATTTGGTAAGGACTTAACCACGCGCGAAGTTGATCTTCTTGCAAAAAAGCATTGCTGATCGCGTTTAATGCTTTATCTATATTGGCTACCGTGAACCATTTATTATGAAGGTATGCCTTTTGCTTTACGGCTGCTAATTCCTCCGCATCCGTTTGTAGATATTCCCCTAATTGGGTTAAGAGTGTGATCTTATCGTTTAAAGTCATGAAGCATTTGCTTTAGCTGTGGTGCACCAATTTCGTTCATGCACGCAATATTTTTTTCTGGAATACTTGCGGGATCAGGATAATGTTCGAGGGCAATACTCACGCTTTCCTCCCGTAACAAATGCAGCATGGGATACGGGGAGCGGTTGGTATAATTTTCAGCCGCTGCTGGCTGCGTACCCGCAAATTGATAATTTGGATGAAAACTAGCAAGTTGAATTACTCCTTCTAAATCTAACTCCTTCAATAAAGCTTCTCCCCGCGCGACGAAGTCCAAATAATCATAAAAATCATTTAATAAAAATGGATGAACCAATACCGTCGTATCAATTTCGGTGGCAGGCGTCGTTGTTAGTGCTTCCAACTCCCGCTGCAATAGTTCTGCGAGCGCCGCCCTTGTTTTACCTGCAAAATAGACGAATCGAATCTGCTTTTTATCCCATACCGCTTTGGCAAAAGGACAAAGTTGTCGACCAATCACGAATTGACGAATCCAATTTTTAGTTTTTAAAAGGTAATCCTTTTCCATACTACAATTCCTTTCGACCTGCGATATAAGCGCGCCATTTGTCTAGCACTTGCTGCATATCCTCTGGCAATTCTGAGTGGAAAATCATTTCTTCTCCCGTCGTCGGATGGATAAATCCGATGGACTTGGCGTGCAAAGCTTGCCGTTTAATGAGTTTGAAGCAATTCTCTACAAACTGTCGATATTTAGAAAAAACTGTTCCTTTTACAATCTTGTCGCCGCCGTAACGCGTATCCGCAAAAAGTGGATGTCCTTTAAAGCGCATATGTGCCCGAATCTGATGCGTTCGTCCCGTTTCTAAGCGACACTCTACCAAACTCACATAATACATTCCTTCCAACACTTTGAAATGGGTAATGGCGTGTTTGCCCTCTTCTCCTTCTGGAAATACATGGCGGACCATGCGATGCTTCGGATGCCGACCGATGTGTCCTACAATCGTACCTTCTTTCTCCGTGGGTTCTCCCCAAACTAAAGCGTAATATCTGCGGTAAATCGTGTGGTCAAAAAACTGTTTGCCTAAGTGTGCCATGGCGTGTTCCGTCTTGGCAATGAGCATTAATCCCGTCGTATCTTTATCCAATCGGTGTACCAAGCCCGGTCGATCCTTTAGGTTGCCTTTCATGATTGGCAAATCCATGTTTTGAAAATAGTAGGATAATCCGTTGACTAAAGTTCCGTCGTGAATACCAATTCCCGGATGTACTGCCAAACCGGAAGGTTTGTGAATCACCATCAAATCGTCATCTTCGTAGCGAATATCTAGATCCATTTGCTGTGCTAAAACGGGCGCATCCTCCTTGGGTGGTTTGGTGAAGGAAACGACAATCAAATCGTTAGGCTTTACCTTTAAGTTAGGTTTTACCGTTTGGTCATTCACCAGTACCATTCCCGCTTTGATTCCATTTTGAACCCGCGTGCGGGTAACCCGTTCGATCTTATCCATCAAGTATTTATCAATTCGAATGGGCGTTTGACCTGGATCGACTCGAAAGCGATAGTGTTCGTATAAATCGGGGTTTTCGGTTATCTTATTTTCTTTACTCAAATCTTTCTCTTTTGATTCTCTCGTTAATCCACAAAAATACAGAAAAAACGCTTACTATTTGGAATATTGATTGTAGGATTGTAGAATATTGATTTAGGATGGTTATTGGACTGGCTTTAAAAGTGAAAGAAGCTACCATCCTGACTGCATTTCTAGTCTTTTCCCTTGGTCAAAAAAATTGTCCGTAGAAGATGGATAGAACCATTCTACGGACAATTAAACTTTATTCAGTTGATTCTTAAAAAGGATTAATCCGTTACCACCATTGGTACACTTTCCAGCAAAATACCATCAGCGTACAAACTCACTAGGTAAAATCCATTGTTTAAAAAAGGGAAATCCATTGCTATTTGGTAAGCAGTATCTGCTAGTCCAGCGTAGCGCTTTTGGTGTAAGGTTTTTCCTAAATAATCCTGAATGCGGACTTCCATCGCCTCGTATTTCAAGTCGGAAGCCAACTCAATGAATAAACATTCACTATTTCGAATTGGATTTGGTGAAATCTTAGTCGCAATGTAAGCGTTCTCATCTCTTCCGATCACTTCAATCGAAGAATAGCTCATTTTTCCATCTAAATCCACTTGCTCTAAGCGATAATAAATGATTTTACCCGGCTCGACCGAACGATCTATGTATTCGTAATACTGCTTCGTCGTCGAAAATCCCGCGGCGGGTAAGCGAGCAATCTCTTCGTACTGCATCCCATTGCTACTTTTACCAATTGCGAAATAATCACTATTCGTTTCAGAGGCTGTACTCCAAGTTAACTTTACCGCTTCCGCAACTTTCTGTGCCGAAAAATCGATAAATTCTACGGGTAGAACGCCGTTCGTTACGTTGGTAAAATCTGAAACTAAGGTAATATTTCCAGTACCGCCATTCGTCCCATCAAATTGCATAATTTCTCCTTGCGCGGCTACTGGAACGTAGTTACCATTATTCCATAAGTTTGCGTTCTCTGCTACCGAACCACGCGTAGAACCAGAAGCACTGCCCCAGCTCACAAAGTCTTCCATATTACTAGCTGTCGTGTACCCACCACAACCGTTGGTGTGATACAAAGCAATTTCAGCGGCGTTGGAAAGCACCATCCCTGATCCTGTCAGTTCCAAAATTAGTACCTCTCCGGCTTTGAGTGCTGCTGGATCTCCACTTAAGATATTAAAGGTCGTAGCGTTGTTAATCGTACGGTAAGAAGGTACGTTGCAAATGCACCAATTGGAAACATCAATGGTACCCGCAGATACATTTTTTAAGGCAATTTTTTCGGAGACACCTGCCGCCGGATTGTAAAGTACTTCTTGAATGACGACATCCTGTGCCGATGCGATCTGTACCGATAGTAAGGTGATCAGGCCTAAAAATGTGTTTTTAAAATAATTTGTAAATTTTCTTTGCATAGAAACAGTGTTTTAAGGTAGTAGCGAAGATCGAGTGAGCCCTCAATCGAATAGCATACTACAGGTTGAAAAAATGAATAGCGCATGAGTGCTAAGACAACAATTAAGATTGGAATCTTTCAGGGTAGGAAATACAAGAGGATGTTTAGCCATACCAGACTGAAACCAATGTTGCTCCTCCTTAATGCAACTTATTGATACTAAAGGTAATTATAATTTATAAGAAAAAAACTTGAGAGAATCATTATTAAGACTTAGCGCACTACAAAATAGTTACAAAATGAGCCAGACATCGATTTTCACTGCTTTATTGGCGTTTTATTTTGATTAGAACAGGTCCAGCGCTCCCCGTAAATAGATTTATACCCTAAAGTAATTTTTATTTTTTTTGCGGAAAGCAATTCGAATAATCGTCTTGCACTACTTTCTTTTTCGTCTGTTAGCGCGATGACTTCAATACTTTCTTTCTCTGGTAATAAGAGACCTTGGGATAGATTTCCGTACAAAAAACCGATTGTATCTTTTTCGGTTAAAGTAGCATTCAAATAATCAATAACGTCGGAATAAATTTTCCCTTCTTCCGTTTCAACTCTTATCTTTTCGAGAATCGCAGGACCGATGCCGTTATTTTCAACTAAGAATTGGTACGCGTCGGTATTGATCCCTACGTGCTGGATGGAGACGTACGGAAAGACAGACATATATTGCTGTTTTTTGATCAAATTCGTTTGATACAAAAAGACTAAAAAAGTACAAACGCTAATCAGTACAGCGGTGAGGCTTAACAGTTTTTCGCTGGTCCAAAATTTTTTATCCATTGGTTTAAAAGTTTATCCTGCGTATTCCATGAAGTTGTTTTACTTTGCGTAAAGTATGGTACAAGTTAGTCTTTTTTTGTTTTTTGAGCCGTTTATTATTTTCCTAAAATAATTTATTTTCCTCTACTTTTTTAGCGAAATTGCAGCAGAATTGCTTTAATATTTTTTTAAAATAAAGCGCAATTAGAATTATTAGACCCTGTTAAACGTTAAACATTATGTTGAGAAAAAATTACTGCATGATACTCCTCATGCTTTTTACCCTGCCCCTTCTTGCCCAGTCCGAAAATTGGTATATCCAAGTGGGCGTTTTTGAAAAAAAAGTAGATATTAACTATTTCAATGCCATTGGTAGTGATATTTATTATTCTAATGACACCTATGGATTTCACCGTTATTACAAAGGGATTTACAAAACCGAAGCGGAGGCCAATCAACTTCTAGCAAAATTCAATCAATTGGGATTCAACGGAAATTTGGTTGCCGCCAGTGAACTTGGAAACGCTTGCGTCTGCAACTACATTCCGGTACCGAAATCAATTCTTAATTCTATCAAAAATATCTTTTTTGATTTTGACCGTTCTAATCTAAAACCAGAGTCACGCAAACAGTTGAATGACTTGGTTAATATCATGAATGATTTTCCAAATTACAAAGTCACTTTACGGGCGCATACGGATTCTAAAGGTAGCAATAGTTACAACGAAGCTTTATCGCTCCGTCGAGCCACTTCCGCAAAAAAATATTTGATCAGTCGCGGAATCGCTTCTTCGCGAATCAAAACGGAAACCTTCGGCGAAGCCAATCCAATTGCTAAAAACGAATTAGAAAATGGTGCGGATACGGAAGTCGGTCGACAGTTTAATCGTCGCGTAGAAATTCTGATTTTAGATCAAGATGGTCATCAATTGAATCAAATTGTTGATGAAATTGAAGTTCCGAAAGCCTTAGAAAACAAGTAAGATTATAGCATTTATGTTAAGACTGGCGTAGGAAATTCAACTTCCTACGCCAGTCTTGTTTTAAGCCTTTTTGAGTTCATCAAATTTATCCTTCGAGGGCTATAAGAAGTCCTTAGTTTTTGCGATTAGGATCGTATGTGCTTCGGTTTGTTGCTCCGATTTTTGATGCAGAACTTGGCGGCGATGCAACAAGGTAAAACCCGCCGCTGCTAAGTATTGCTCGATCACATCCTGTTTGTAGTAATAAAAGTAACTCCGATCGCCCGTACTGCCAGCGATAAAACCAGAATCCTGGTAATCGCCTTCTACAAAACTCAAGTAAAAGAGTCCCCCTACTCGCAACAAAGAACGACCATTCGCCATCAACTTTCTTACATCTTGCTCCGAACAATACGGTATACAAAATCCCGCTACAATCGCATCGAAAGAAGTGGTGAGTTGATCAATATGGCGAATATCCATTACTTCAAAATGTGCCAGTGGATTATTTTTTTGCGCCAAGCGAATCATATTTTCAGCAATATCAATACCTTTAATTAGCAATGCTGGATTTTTACTTAAAAGGTATCTACTGATATTTCCTGGACCACAACCTAATTCTAAGACCGACGCATCTTGCTTAGTCAGAGCGGCTAACAACAAATCATAACTTTCGTTGTAAAGTGTTAGGTCCATAAATTTATCCTGATAAAGCTGTGCCACTTTGTTCCAGCTCCGAAAAGTTTCTTGGTAACGATCTTTCATCATTATTGGAAAAGTATTTTAAAATTATTTTAGCGTCCATTTATCGTTCAGGTATTTCTAGAACTTGAAGAAAATATTGATTTGGGTATATTGAATATTGATTTTATTTTTTTAGGATTTGTGTAATGACGTGTGGAGGTTCCGTTAGATTTGAAGTTGCCCTTGAATGGCCATTTTATCCGCATTGCTCGCAGAGATTTCGCGGCTTTTAGTCCACCAATACGCTGCAAAAGTAACGATGCCCACCGTTTCAACAATGAAAATAGTTTTGTCTGAAATGCTAAAAGCAACTGCCAACAGAGAAGCACCGACGGGCAGCGCAATCATCGCAATACCAAAGGACTTATAGAGTTTCTTATACAATTTTCTACGCTTTTCTTCGGTCAGCAAATGCAAGGTATCCGAGGCGCACCAAATACATACATAAGCGATGCACAAAAACATGAGCACTGCACAAACACCGTGCAACGACACTGCTGATTTTCCAATTGAAAAAAGCTCAATTCCTTGGTATAAAGTTTCCCCTTCCTCGCTTCGCCACGTCATCGGAAAAACGGCAACGCCAATGGCGAAAATACCCGCCAAATTCAACGCAAGGTTTTCTCGATTGCTATAGCCTTTGTACAAATAAAGCGAAACCCCAATTGCAAAAAGATTACCTACAAAAAAAGTTCTAAGGAAATGCCCAGCGGAATCGGCATGAAAATAAGCACTAAGCGAATTCTGAAAATCAACTTCCAGTAACCAGCCTAGTAGCACGAGCAAAATGGGGAGCGACAAGCCCAACACGGCGATGCCTATTCTAAGATTCACGTAAGTATAAAAAATGTGTTCTTGCAATTGATTGGCTTTCATTTTGAATGTTTTAGTGGCGAATAAAATAGCTATAATGCTTTCTCATATCTCACTTTCTTTTTCGAGTCAGCTTAGTGGACTTCGTACTGATGACTGCTGCCGCTGCATCGGGCATTGCTTCCCACACTCTGAGCTTCTGACATGATTATAATGTTTTTTGAGCTTAATCAGTAAATCAATCAAACGATCAAAATAATAGATTGAAGTTGTTCTCTTGATGACATCTAAGTTAGCTAAAAACATTTTTATGATCTAGCAGACGATGTCCGTCGGCGCTGAGATAAAGCATTCTCAAAAGCATTAAAATCCTTCAACCCAGTACTTTCCCCCGGTCTTTCCTGCTATGAGACAAGAGCTATTTATTATTTCCGCCGCCCTACCAAGGGTTTTTACGGGAATTCAAAAAAGGGTATTTTCACCTATACCTTTTTTTCAATTTTTAACGGGGCTTTCCTCTGATCAGCAATTCATCATTCCAAATGTAAACTTAGTCTTTGATCGACCACAAGTATTTTTCAATATCTTTTTCTCCCGCCGCAATTTCAATAATCGCGTACGATTGAATTTTGGTTGAAACAAAGTAAATACTCTCAAAAAGCTGTCGTTGCGCTTTTTCGTCCAAGTACTGATTTTTAAATTTCATCATTTTCTGCTGCTTGTTTTGCTTCATGCGCGAAGCAATTTTGTTTACTTTCAGATTAGGATATTGCGCTTCAATCGCTCGCGCCTTCTTTTTGAGCACTCCGTTGAACATTGCCCCCAAGTTTTTACTCAAAGGCTCATAAGCAAAGTTCATAATAATGATCATCCAATTAGAAGTCGAGTCCACAAAAACATCAATCGCTGCGTCGTCAAATTCCATTCCAGCTAACGCATTTTGAAAAAGGGCTAAACTTAGACTATCATTCTTCAAAGTTGGCAGATCTTGTTCTAAACGATACCGACTGGATCGAAGTAAAGACTTGGGTATTTTCAAATAAACATTTTCATCCTGCAATTGGACTTTTTGCGTATCTGGCCATAGGTTTTTTACTTGTTGCGCACCGTCGTTGCCGCAGGAGATCAACCAGCAACTGGTAAGGAATAAACCAATGAAAAGAAATTGATTGATATGTTTCATAGCGGTGAATTGATTGATGTTCCTTCGTTGAGTATAGATCGGTAGAAGCTTATTGTTGAAGTTGAAGGTCAGCCATGAAAACAAGCTTTTGTTTCAATGTCTCGTAGCTCAATATGCTATTTTCACTTTCGCTGCAATTCAAAAATAGTAATTTCAGGACGAACATTAAAACGAACTTGAATTAAATGCCCCAGGGCGCGATTGATGTATAAAGTCCGACCATCGTGTAGGTCTATTTCTCCTGCCACGTAGCGTTTATTGACTACGGGCAATTGCGGTGGTTTCAAGAAAGGCGGTTTTACTTGTCCACCGTGCGTATGTCCGGATAAAATCCAACCTTGATAGCCCTTCCAAATATCCAAATCACAGACGTCAGGGTTATGACAAAGCGCAATCGTCGCTTGCTTAGAATTGTAGGAAGCCATGGCTTTTTCGGGGTTAAAGTTCAAGCCCCAATAATCATCAAATCCAATAAACGCAAGGTCTTCAATCGTTTTTTTACCATTGCGGAGCACTTGAATACCAGCGGAGGAAAGTCGATGCACAACTTCCGTTGCGACTTCGTGTGATTTCCAATGTTCACCGTAATCGTGATTCCCCAAAATGGCCAATGTTCCCAATTTTCCTTTGGCGGCGTGCACTAAGACTGCCTCCAATTGCTCCAATTGCGTTGCGGTTTCATAAGTAACAAAATCGCCCGTGTAAACGACAAAGTCGGGTTGTAGCTTTTGTGCTTTTTGCAAGGCGTCGATTAGGTATTGATAATCAAAACGGTTACCGACGTGTAGATCGCTGATTTGTAATAAAGTCTTACCAACTAATTTTTCTGGCAAATGAGGAATCGGCATTTGCTTACGAACAAACTCCAACCAAAAAGGCTCCACCTGCCAAGCATAAAGTCCCGTTGCCAAACTCATTCCCATCAAGGCTAAAGCGCTATTTTTAATAAACTTTCGTCGTTCCATGCGAATGGCTGTTGGCTTAATTTCAAAAAGGTACTTACAGTCGACAAGTTAAGCATTCTAAATACTAAGACAAATTAAATCACTTATTAACTTGCATCATCTTTCGACCAGTCTTTTCGTTGCGAATGCTTTTTGATTTAGGCGATAAAAGACATATTCCCCAATCGGGAAAAGTATAAAGGGTAGAAATATGACCAATACACCGTAATAGATTGCCATGAAATAATTACCGACAAGCTTACTTTGAAGATTGTTTGAGATGCCTCCGAAGAAACTTGCATTTAATTGTGTCAATTCTTTTTCTTGCACCATTTGGGTGATTCCGTTTACATCGTCTGAATAGCCTAACTTGGATAGCAAGAAAGAAATTATATTTCTATTGAACCAATAATAAAATTTCTGTCCCATCGAATTATTTGACAATCCGGAATCTTCAACAACTTTTGCGTAAAGCGCATCTTCTGTTTGATCGGCACTTTCAATTAATTGTTGTCCAATTTTTTCTACTGCTGGAAGATAACCCGCAGCATATTCTTGTATCGAATCAGTAGAATTTTTTATCCAATTATTCGTCGTTTTTTGAATGCCAAAAATTGAGGCAAATACTCCAAATAGTAGGGAACATAAAATTGGAATATAAAGTAGATTAATTTTGGCAAAGAAAGTCCATAGTTTGTTGGGGCGGCTAAAGAACTTCCTTTTATTCCATCTTCTTACGAGCACAATTCCGACGATTAAGCCGATTAATCCGAACAATGCACCTTTGCTAAAAAAGTTCCAGATCGCAGATCCAAAAATTGATGTAATTTCGCTTAGTAACCAGTTGGCCATTTCCATGTTGCTATATTTAATTTTTAAATTATTTCCGACTAAGGTCTAAACTTTGTCTTATAATTTAATCCTTAAATATGAGGAGCAGGCTTAAAAAACAGCAAATATAGGGAATTGGTACGCCGAGTATTTTTCCTAAAAAGGAAAACTATTGTCATTGGAAAGCAGTCTGGTATCAAAAGGTGGACTGGTCTACGCCAAACCACTTTTTAGCAAAAAGGGCAAATGGTCATCATTGAGGTTTTAGCGTCGTGCAAAGCGCTGCTCCGTTATCGGTTAGTGAGCGTAAGCATCCCTACCGCTACTTGCTTCCCTCCAACTCATCTAGCATCAACAACCGAATCGAATTGAAATAGTCAGAGTCAAATGTGATGGCGCGAATGTCGGAGAGGGGGAAATGATAGTCGTAAGCTTCCTCAATCTTTCCCTTTGCGGTAATCATGTTGATGGTCAAATAATTTCCAGTAGCATGATTGATCTTTCCGTAGAACAACTCCTCTTCGGAATCGTCGCGAAGTTCAAATAAACCATACTTCTTCTCGGACCATTCTAAGAGTTCCACCGCCGTTCCAAATTCAAATCCAAGGGGAAGTGCTGCGGTCACCTTTTTTAATCGCAATACACGTTCAATGAGTTTATCTTTTTTCTTGGTTTTTCTGGAAGTCAAAAAAGTTTTGGCGTAAAGCCGATAACCATCAAGAGCAAAATCAACGGGAATGTGCTTTACCAATACCCAATCTTCGTTTTCGGCAATCAATAATCCTTTTTCTTTCTGCTTCCAGCCAGCAATTTTATAGGTTTCTACGGTCATGACTTTTATAAATTGAATTTAATACGCTGTGATTTAATACGCTGTAATTTAAGTTTATTGATGTTTTGAGCTTTGGATTTTTATGCTAATCGAGGAATGCCCGGAGTTTGATAGCCTTAGCTATCATAACGAGGACAAGACGAAGAGTAGGATAAAAAGACCTGTTCAAAATGTTA